>JAMOUF010000339.1 GCA_027068245.1 Campylobacterales bacterium
TATATCAGGGTTGCTGAACTCATCTTGTAAAATCTGTTCTTTATACTCATCAAAGCCTTTGCATCTGCTCTTTATAAACTCCCCATTCTCCCACCCCCTCTCCAAAATGACCCTGGCTATCATATTTAGTATCATCAAGTTGGTCTCATAGGGAATACTCAGATGGTTGGTGGAAAATTTGGTTAATGGAATCTCTCTTACATCAATGATTGTAAGTCCAACGCCCCTCTTTACCACGTCAAGTATCCGGTTTGCGACTATTGGGTGGGCCTCGGTGGTATTGGAGCCGATAACAAGGAGGTTTTCGCAGCTGTAGATATCATCAAACGGGTTTGTGGCGGCCCCCTCTCCTATAGTCGCCCTCATACCTTTAAGGCTTGGGGAGTGGCATACCCTGGCGCAGTTGTCGACATTCGGGCTTTTTATAACCTCTCTGGCGAATTTTTGAAAAAGATAGCCGCTCTCACAACTGGTTCTGGCTCCCCCGATAGCTGCGAATGAGGCGGGAGAGTGCGAGGCCGTAATCTCTTTTAGCTTTAAAGCCGCGGCTTTGTATGCCTCTTCGTATGATATTGAGTAAAAACCGGCGTCAAAATCGCGCAGATGGGTCCGTTGAAAGAGCGAAGGGTTTTTATCGACGAAATTTTTGGAGACAAGGGCTCCTTTGATTTTATCCTTGCTGTAAAGAAACTGCCAGCCGTATTTTCCCTTTATACAGAGTCTTCCCTGGCTTACGACACCCTCTTTTTTGGCAAAAAACCTTAAAATCCTGCCATCTTCCACCTCGGCTGAAATATCGCAGCCCACACCGCAGTAGGTGCAGACACTGTCTATGATACGGCTCATATTCTCTCCCAAAAAAGTATAATATCATCTTATAAAAAAGTTTCTAAACCGAAGGGAGGGGAAAAAAACTAATCCTCAATCCTTATCATAACCGGCTCCTCTTTCAAAAACTCCTGCTCCCTCAAGATGGCAAGGGCCTGCTGAAAGGAGCTCTCTTTGCAGCTGTGGGTAGACAGAAGCAGATGTGCCAGCCCCTCTTTCTCGCTTCGTTGGAGCATAGACTCTATCGAGATGGAGTTTTGGGCGAAGATATGGGCTATTTTTGCCAAAATGCCGGGCCTGTCCTCCACTACCACCCTAAGGTAGTATTTCGATACAATATCTTCTCTGTCGCAAAGTTTTATCACCCCTTCCAAAGGCTTTTTATATCCAAGCATCGGAGCGCATTTGCCTCCTCTGGCTATCTCGATGATATCCGATATTACGGCGCTGGCCGTGGCGTCGCCTCCGGCTCCCGGCCCATAATAGAGCGTCTCTCCCACCGCGTCGCCTATAACGCTTATACCGTTCATGACGCCATCGATTTTAGCTATCATTTTGGAGTTTTTTATCAGTGCCGGATGGACCCTAAGCTCCACGCCCTCTTCTCTTTTTTTGGCGATTGCCAGAAGTTTTATCGCATATCCAAATTCGTTTGCGAACTCGAAATCGAGCCTGTCTATCTTGCTGATGCCCTCTATCAAAATATCTTCGGGCTTGGCGTCTATCCCGTAAGCGATGCTCGCCAAAATCAACAGCTTATGGGCCGCATCGTAACCCTCGATGTCGAATGTGGGGTCCGCCTCGGCGTAACCCAGCTCCTGGGCCTCTTTCAAAACCTCCCAAAATCCCGCCTGCTCTTTAGCCATTTTGGTAAGTATGAAGTTGCTGGTGCCGTTCATGATTCCAAAAAGAGCCTCGATATGGTTGGCGCTAAGTCCGTCTCTCAAGGCTTTTACTATAGGAATTCCCCCGGCCACGCTGGCCTCGAACTCAAAAGGTATATCCCCAGCCAGCTCGTTCAAATCGTATCTGTGATACGCAAGCAGCGCCTTGTTGGCCGTAACCACCGCCTTTTTGTTCTTCAAAGCCCTTTTGACTATCTCATAGGCCTCCTCTACCCCTCCCATAAGCTCCACTACTATATCTATCTCTTTATCGTCGGTAACCTCGTAAGGGTCAGTGGTAAGAGGGATATTCACATCCCGCTTTTTATTGGGGTTTTTCACCACTCCCTTTACCACTTTTATCTCTTTTCCGGCCCTGGCGTTTATGATATCCCTGTTTCGCTCCAAAATCTTCACCACGCTGGCTCCTACGGTTCCAACGCCTATGATTCCCACCTTTATCATTTAGCCGCCTTTAAAAATTTTTTTATGTTCTTAGCCGCCTGTCTGATTCTCTTCTCATTCTCAATCAGGGCAATTCTTACATACTCCTGGCCGCCCTCTCCAAAACCGATACCGGGACTTACGGCAACCTTGGCGTCAGTCAAAAGTCTTTTGGAGAACTCCAGACTTCCCATCTGCCTGAACTCCTGTGGCAGCCTGGCCCAGACAAACATGGTGGCCCTTGGTTTTTCTATCTCCCATCCGGCCCTGTTGAAAGAGTCTATCAGCACATCTCTTCTGACCTCATACTTTTTCCTTATCTCCTCCACGCAGTCCTGGGGACCTTCCAGTGCCACGGTGGCGGCTACCTGGATAGGAGTGAACATTCCGTAATCTATCCAGCTTTTTATCTTTTGCAAAGCCCCCACAAGCTTTCTGTTTCCAACCACAAAACCCACTCTCCATCCGGCCATATTGTAACTTTTGGAAAGAGTAAAGCTCTCCACAGCCACATCTTTGGCTCCTTCCACTTCCAAGATGGATGGGGTTTTATACCCGTCAAAGGTCAAATCCGCGTAGGCGATATCGCTTAGGATGTAGAACCGCTCCTTTTTGGCGATTTTTACCAGCTCTTTGTAAAACTCCTTCGTAACCGTAGCGGTAGATGGGTTGTGGGGAAAGTTCACAACCAGGTATTTGGGTTTTGGAAAGGCCTCGTGCAAAGCGGTGTGAAGGTCTTTGAAGAACCGCTCCTCGTCAACCTCGTAGTTCTCGTTGAACTTAAGCTCCGTCTTGTGAACGCTGCCGCCGGCCAAAATAAAAGCATAGGAGTGTATCGGGTATGTGGGGTCTGGCACTATAGCCACGTCACCAGGATTTGTGATAGCCTGCACCAGGTGCACGTAGCCCTCTTTGCTGCCCATCGTAGCTACCGCCTCCCTCTCCGGGTCCAGCGCCACTCCGTAACGTCTCTCATACCAGTTGCATATGGCAAGTCTTAGTTTATATATACCCTTGCTGGCGCTGTAACCGTGGTTTTTGGGTTTTTGCGCCGCTTCTATAAGTTTGTCTACGATATGTTTTGGAGCGGGCCCGTCCGGATTTCCCATAGAAAAGTCTATTATATCCTCTCCCGCCCTTCTTGCGGCCATTTTCAGCTCATTTACCTGGGCGAACACATATTTTGGAAGTCTCTCTATTTTGTTGAATCTTATCTCATCAAACATTATTCCTACTTTCCATAGATTTTTATACCGTTTTTTATATTTTTTATAGTAAACCTGTCTGAAATTTTAATATAACAGCTCCCGTTTGGCAAAGTTATATCCAGACTGGAATATGGTTTCGTTTTTTTAACCACCTTTATCGGTTTTAATTGGCAATTATATAAAAATATTCTTGGATACCACTTTGATCCGGCGTTTGGTATTATTTTTAAATAACTCATACCTTCGATATCGAGCCAGATATCTTTTTCTATCCGGTTATACTCTTTTTTTCCGTAAAATCTCTTAGCTGCCTTAAAACCATCCATATCCAGGGAGATTTTATACTCCCCATTTAGGTATGATATGCTTAAAACCCGGCCCTTCGCCAACTCTATGGCGCGTAAAATTTTTGAAAAAAAACTCTCCTGGGGGGCTATAAAAGATATCTTCTCATAAAACCCCTCATCAGAGTATCCAATATTTTGAATCTCATATCCATATATTCCACCGCTTTTGAGGGCCTTTTCTATACCGTAGATGGACATGATCCCATTGGTTGGAGAGTAAAAGGAGATATATACCCTGCTTAACGGCGGGGTCTGTTTCTTTAAAATAGCGGTCCTCTCAAGTGTCTCAAATATCTTATGATACAAAGGGCGGCCACCTTTGACATACCTCCCCTTTTTGGAAAAGACTATATTTAAAAGTGCCCTGTTTTTATCATAGAGCCCAGGATCCAAAACCTGCCTTACGCTATATAATAGTTCACTTCCAAACAGTCCCAGTGCAAGCGTAAGGAGAATTAAGAGCTTTACCAATCTTTACCTCGGTTATACTGTTTGAAGGTTCTTTTATCTATCTTTTCCAAAATACCTGCCCTGTAGATGAAACGCTGCTTGCCGCTTTGGGTAAAATCGGTGATTTTGCCATCTTCTTCTATCTGAAAGAGGCCATGCCCCATAATGATAAGCTGGTCTTTGGATGTGTTTAACTCCACAGGCGAGCTTGTGATGTAGTTTTTTCTGCTGTAATCGTCCAAATAGAGTATTCCTATCCAGAGTTTCTTTTTTGGGATGATGGTGATGGTTGGAAAAGGGCTCTCCTGCTCCACTATACGGGTTTTGTTCTCTTCGGTGGTTGAATTTTCCTCGATGGTTTGGGTCAAATTCTCCTCAGCCTCTTTTTCAACGGCGGCAAAAGAGGAAGAGGATGTGCCGTTGCTTTCATTTACAACTACCTTTGCCTCGGAGCTTGAACTCTCGAAAAAAGATGAGGAGCTTGATGCGGTATTCAGGGTTTCGCTTTTTTTATCGATATCAAAATCTTTGAAAAAATATAAAGCGGCACCGGCCGATAAAATCAGTAAAGCGGCAAAAACAAAAAGGCCGTATCCGGACTTTGTTTTGGCGGGCTCCTCCTCAACCCTGAAAGCACCTACCTCTTCATCCTCACCAAAAAACTGATCCACCTCCTGTCTCAAATCGCTCAAATCATACCCAAGCTCCCTTTCCAAAATCGATATGAAACCCAGAACCTTGGCCCTGTTTCCGATTTTGGAAAACTCTTTGTTGATGATGTATTTTACGATTT
>JAMOUF010000340.1 GCA_027068245.1 Campylobacterales bacterium
GATGGAGAAGAGGGGAGTGACGGTGATGTAAGGCAGCCTGAAATTGGTTACTACCTTTTTTACCATCTTTTTTACAGCCTCCGCGGAACTTAGCTTTTCGCTCATATACAGATGCAGCACCGTGCCGCCTGTATATTTACACTGCAAATCGTCCTGCAGCATCAGCGCCTCAAACGGGTCATCGGTAAAATCCACCGGCAGCTGGGATGAGTTGGTGTAGTAGATATTCTCTTTAAAGCCTGCTTGAATGATATCCGGATACCTTTTGATATCCTCTTTCGCAAACCTGTATGTTGTCCCCTCTGCCGGCGTTGCCTCCAGGTTGTAAAGATTTCCCGTCTCCTCTTGATACTTTTTCAATCTTTCTCTCATAAACTCCAGCACATCGGAAGCAAACTCGATGCCTCTTTGCGTGCTGATATCGAAACTCTCATATGTGAAGTTTCTTATCATCTCGTTCATTCCGTTTACGCCTATAGTGGAGAAGTGGTTGTTAAAATTTTTCAAATACCGCTTCGTATATGGAAAAAGACCTCTTTCAAACATCATATTGACAAATTTTCTCTTTTTTTCCAATGTAGATTTAGCCAAATCCATAAGCCTTTCAAGTTCAGCGTAAAAACCCTCCAAATCCCCTTTGAACCTATACCCAAGCCGCGCCATATTTATGGTAACGACTCCAATGCTGCCAGTTAGCTCCGCACTGCCAAAAAGCCCGCCGCCTCGTTTCAAAAGCTCCCTTAAATCAAGCTGCAGCCGACAACACATACTTCTGACGTGTCCTGGTTTGTAAGCTTCCGGATTTTCCACCAGATTTCCGTTTTCGTCTTTTATATACTGGCTTCCTACGAAGTTTTGAAAGTAGCTGCTGCCAACCTTTGCCGTATTTTCAAACAAAATATCGGTATTTTCCCCACTCCAGTCAAACTCCTCCGTTATATTGACCGTTGGTATCGGGAAGGTAAAGGGCTGGGAGTTTTTGTCGCCTTTGGTTAAAATGGTGTAAAATGCCCTGTTTATCAGGTTCATCTCCTTTTGAAAGTGCCTGTATTGTAAATCGGTTAGCCTATCTACACCTCTTCTTTTTGCCATTTCCTGCAGACTTTCATCTTCTATGCCTTCAAAGAGGTGTCTATCGTATCTGGTTGGAAACTGCTCTTTAAGGTCATCTGGTACGGTCCAGTCTATGGTGATGTTGGTAAACGGGCTC
>JAMOUF010000341.1 GCA_027068245.1 Campylobacterales bacterium
AGCCTCTCGATTAGAAAAATCGACGCGGACTCTTTCAGGCTATGGTTCTCTTTTTTGTGCATATAGTAGATTTTTGAAATATCACCAAGTTTTGCCGGAGCGAATATATTTAGGAAAAAAGCCAGCATCGCAGCTTCGAAACTTGAGATAAAAGAGTGTTTGAAACCGCTTAAAAAATACCATCTCAAAGCCACCAGCAAATCGCTTAGCAAAACCGCCAAAAAGGTGAGAAAGAGCCCGAAGGGATTGAACTTCTCAAAGCTTCGCCAAAGCTGCGAGGCATCTATGCCGTAAAAGAGCCAGCCAAAAAGCGCTGCAATAAGGAGCCATCTGTATAATTTTTTCATAAGTCCACCAGATACTTTGTCAGCGGAGGCCCAAGCAAGGAGGTGAGCCATGTTGGCAGCCTCTTCCAAATCTGAGAGGCAAGTTTGTAGGATGAGTAGATATTTTTTTTATCGCTTGAGTGTATGTCTATCTTTATGGGCTGGGCGTTGAAGCGGGATTTGAAAAAGTAGGTGCCCTGGTTGTAGGGCGAGCGGCCAAAATCTATGATTTCCACGTCCTTATGCCGCAATATATGCCTGATAGCCCCGTCATAAAGAGCGTATCCGCAGGAGTGGTTTTTGTATCGCTCCATAATCCCGCCATATTGGAGCGTGGCTATTTTGTTGTCGTAAAAGAACATTATACCGCCGATAACCTTTTCGTTCTCATAGATGAAAAATATGTCGATATCCTCCAGCGTGCGGCAGAGATTCTTTAAAAACTCCTTTGGAAAGAGCGGGGTTCCGTGTTTTTGGAAGATATCTTGCAAAATGGAGTAAAACAGCTCCATCGTCTCGGCGGGCGTGAGGTGGGAGTTCGTGGTGATGGTATATCTTTTTAGCCTGTCCTCTTTGTTTATATGGCGTTTGGCAAGTTTTTTATACCCTTTTTTTATCTCCTCGTAGCTTTTGCCTCTTATATCCAGCCGCATGGTTACGGGGTCGAAATCCCGGAAATCTTTGTAGTCGAAATTCAGCGTTCTTATCTGATAACTGTTGTCTTTGCCAAGTTCCAATAAATCCTCTATATCGTCGCTGCTTCTGTCGGTGTAGTTTAAAAATGGGACATAGGATAGATACTTTTTCGTAAAAGTGGGCTGGATGACCATATCCATATACTCTTTGTAGCCAAAACTCTCTTTTAGGGCCTTTTTCCACTTATTTATCAGGTTTGGAGAGTAAAGCCGCCTCATTCACACTTCCTGGATTTCATTATGGCAATCTCCCGGACGATTTTCGTAATCGCTCTTTCGTTGATTTTCAATTTCGCGTAAAGTATCGCAACCGTCAGTGACAAAATGGCGATAGCCAGGTAGATTATCAGATCGACTCCCCGTCCTATGCCGAAAAACTCCGCCACTTTGTCCGCCTTTTGCGGAAAGAGGATAAGCAGCGCCAAAAAGAGATAGAAAAATATCAGCGTAACTCGCTGGTAGGTTCTAAATCTGCTGGAGAGGGAGGCCAGCAGAAATATCACCGTCAAAACGGCAATAAGAAATATCTTTATAAAAATCATTTAACGGCCTTTCCCAGAAAAAACTCTATCAGTATGTTTATGCTGTTCATCATGGACTGACCCTTTTGGATGGAGTAGTCGCTGTATTTTATGGTGCAGGGCAGCTCCTTGTATCTCATACCCAGGCGTTTGATGAGGTCGATGATTTCCGAGGCGTGGCTCATACCGTTTTGGGTGATGACGAAGTTTGGAAACTTCTCCACGTTTATGGCTCTAAAGCCGTTGTGGGCGTCTGTGAGGGGGATACCCGTCAAAACCCTCTCCACAAAGGCGGCCATTTTTAGCAGATACTTTTTCGCAGTCGGCATATTCACCGCCTCTTTTCCCAAAAATCTGGAGCACAGGACGATATCCGCCTCGTTTCGCCTCAGCACTTCTATGAACCTCTCTATGTCATCGGCGCAGTGCTGCCCGTCGCTGTCGAATGTGACAACATACTTGCAGCCAAGTTTTTTGGCATAGTCTATCCCGGTTTGCAAAGCGGCTCCCTGGCCCAGGTTTACGATGTGTCTTAGCAGGTGGACCCCCTTTACGCAGGCCTCATTGTAGCTGTTATCGGTAGAGCCGTCGTCCACCACGATAATCTCGTCCTGGGGCCTTTTTTCCAGCAGCTCTTTCAATGTCTTTTTTATAACCTTTTCTTCGTTGTAAACGGGTATGACTATGGCTGTATCACTTTTTTTCATCTATTATCTTCTCTATGGTTTTGGAACAAAGGGCCAGGCCGAAAGCTCCCGTAACTCCGACAAAACTTCCCATATCGGTGCATTTTTGCTCCTCCGGGCTGAAAACCGTGACAAAATCATCCTTAAATCCCGCTTTTTTCAGCTCGTACCGAAATTTTCTGGCGAATTTGTCCCCTCGCGTCTTCCAGACGGAGGCGTATTCTATCTGTGTGGGGTCGCACTTCTTGGCGCTACCCATGGAACTTATCAGCTTTTTATGGGCTTTTTTTGCAACGGCGATTTTCGCGTCGATGTCGTCTATGGCGTCGATTACCACGTCATAGGGCGAAAAGTCAAAATTTTCAACCCACTCATTATCGACTTTTGCCTCGATTGTTTTAATACCCGGATAGAGTTTTTTTAAAACCTCCACCTTCTTTTGGCCCACCGCCTCGCTGCCAATCTGGCGGTTTTGGTTCGTGACATCGTAGCTGTCGAAATCCACTACCGTGATATCACCGATGCCGCTTCTATAGAGGCAGTCCAGAGCGAAACTCCCAACGCCGCCTGCTCCAAGTATCAGCACCTTTGCCTTTTGCAGCTTTTCAAAATCTTTGTCAAAAAGCCTTCTGCACCTGTCAAAACGCATCTTTCAATCTCTCAAACTCTTTTAAGTCGGTAGGATTTGCCTTGATGGGAGTGATGGATACGAAGCCATCCTTTACGGCCTCGAAGTCGATATCTTCCTGTGGCTCCCACTCCAACGGGTGCAGCCCTATCCACCAATACTCCTCTCCCCTTGGGTTTCTGTGGGCGTGGGCGTCGTTTCCGTAATACCTGTATCCGGCTTTCGTGATTTTGTATCCTTTGAAATCCTTTATATGCCTTGGGGGTACGTTTACGTTTAGATAGGTTCTGTGAGCTATATCCAAAGAGCCATCGAGCATCTTTTTGGCGATATCCCTGGCCGCCTTTTTCGCCAGCTCATACCCAAACTCCAGCTCCACCTCCGGACAGTTGTGGTTGCATACCTGGCTGATGGCAAAGGCGGGAATGCCTTGCAAAACGGCCTCCAAAGCCGCACTCGCCGTGCCGGAGTAGGTTACGTCCTCGCCCATGTTGGCTCCTTTGTTGATGCCGCTTATCACCAAATCGGGCTTTACGCCATCGGCATAGAGGGAGTTGATGCTAAGATATACGCAGTCGGTGGGTGTTCCGTCTTCGAGTTTGTAAAAGTCGTCGTCGATTTCCAAAAAGCGCAAAGGGCGCGTAAGTGTTAGGCTGTGGCCGCAGGCACTTTTTTCGGTAGCGGGCGCCACCACCAAAATCTCTCCCAAATCCTTCACCGAATCTATCAAAGCCTTAAGCCCTGCAGACTCGAATCCGTCGTCGTTGGTAATAAGTATCTTTTTCATATCTCTCCTAAAAGTTTTATAATCTCGATATAAAAGGGCAGCAAAAAGACAAAAAGCACGGAGGTTATAAATACCAGCGATGTTACCGCCAGCTCCTTGCATCTGTAAAGGGCCGCCAGGTTTACGTTCGCAACCGCCAAAGGCATCGCCATCTCCATAAAAATGGTCTGTTTGGCAAGGGGCTCCAGGGAAAGAGCCTTTATTGCAAAAAAGGTTATGAGCGGCAGTGTTATGAATTTTGTAAATGATACAAAAAAAGTGAGCCTCAAATCAATATGCCCCAGCCTCACCTTCGCCAGATATGCCCCAAAGATAAAGAGCTGCAGCACGATGGCCGTGTACGAGCCCATCTGCAAAAACATCTCGAACTCCCTTTGTGGCCTGTATCCGGACAGGTTTAGAAAAACCGCCAGCAAAGCGAACCAGAGAATAGGGAGTTTGAGGGTATTTATGATGGACTTTTTTACATCGAAGCTTCCTCTTGAGTAGAAGTAGGCCCCAAGGGAGTAGACCATAAAGACGTTTGCCAGGTTTATGATAGTCGTATATGGCAAAGAGTCCTCCCCAAAAAGGGCCAGCCCCAAAGGCACGCCCAGGTTTCCCGTATTGCCGATAACGGAGGATACGGTAAAGATGGACCTGTCTTTGGGGTCGCTAAAGAGCTTTTTGGCTAAAATATAGTTTATAACCACCACAAGCAGGCAGAGTGAAAAGAAGATAATAGGAGCCAGCGCCAGGTCCGTATCTATAGGCTTTTTAAGCAGTCCCCAAAATGTCAGGAAGGGCTGGAAAATATATACCGAGAGTAAAACCAGAGATTTCTCGTCGATTTTTTCTTTGAAGATTTTTTTACCCACATAGGCTATGGCTATGAAAAGATAGATGAAAAATACCGCCTTAAAGCTTTCCATCGATAACCCTGGCTACATTTTTGGCGCTGCCAAATTTCAGATACTCTCTAAGTCTTAAAGAGTTTTGTAAAAACTTCTCTGTATCGGCTTCCCGGTAGGCTCTCAACAGGTTTTCCTCGTTCGCCGCATCTTGTAAAAATTCCGGATGGACATCGTCAAGCATAATGTTCGCAAGGCCCACTCTGTCGATGTGGGCGAAGGTTTTGGCTAAAAAATAGTCTATCTTTTTCGCCTTGTAAACCAGGGCCAACGGCGTGCCTATAAGCGAGGCCTCCAGGGTTGCGGTGCCGCTGCAGATGAAGGCGAAATCGGCTTCAAATAAAGCCTTGTGGGCCTCTTTCGTTACGGTAAATCCGGATATGTCGCCATATAAGGAT
>JAMOUF010000342.1 GCA_027068245.1 Campylobacterales bacterium
CTCGTCCAGAAAGTTTCTGGCTGCGATTGCGGCCTTGCTTCTTAGGGAGAAAGTCTCAAATGCCTTTTTGGTCCTAAGGTCGAGGTATCTGTACTTTAACCGTATCTCCTCGTTCACGTTCTCGTCACCTATTACGAAAGGCAGGGGTGCGGACTCGTTTTCTATGACAAGCTCTTTTACCACCACCTCTATTTTACCGGTTTCAAGCCTTGGGTTTTCCAGCCCCTCGCCTCTTAACCTTACCTCGCCTTTGGCTTTTAGCACATACTCATCCCTTACCTTCTCAGCCACCTTGTGGGCTTCGGGGCTGTCTTTTGGGTCGCATACCAGCTGCACCACGCCGGTTTTATCCCTCAAATCTATAAAAATTACCCCTCCGTGGTCTCTGTAGCTGTTGGCCCATCCGGCCAGCTCCACCTCTTTTCCCACATCTTTTTCACTTAAATCCGCACAGTAATCCGTCCTCATTGAAGCCTTTCCAACTTTTTTTTGCCCCAATTATACAAAAATATTCTTTAAAAGATATGATAAAATAAAGCAAAAAAGTGAGGCCATGGATATAAAAAGCGTAGGTATTGTTTTAAAGCCGGGGGCGCCGGAGCTAAAAGAGCTTTACAAAAAGATAAAGAAGCTTTTTGAGAAGGAGGGCATCAAAACCTATCTGGACCTGGCGAGCGCACAGATGATAAAGGAGCAGGGAATCCCTTTTGACGAGATGTGTAAAAAGAGCGATATATTGGTGTCGGTAGGGGGTGATGGCACCTTGATAAGCGTCGCCAGGAGAAGTTACAGGTATCACAAGCCGATTTTAGGCGTAAACGTTGGGACGCTTGGGTTCTTGACGGACATCAATCCGGATAACCTGGAGAGTTTTATAAAAAAACTGAAAAAAGATGAGTTTCGCATAGACGAGAGGATGATGATAGAGCTCTCCATACTTGGCAAAAGGGACAACATCGTGGCTTTCAACGATATAGTCTTTACCAGGCCCGCCGTTTCCAAGATGATAGAGATAGACGTGAAAGAGGGGGATAAACTGGTAAACAGCTATTATGGCGACGGGCTTATCGTATCGACGCCAACGGGCTCCACTGCCTACAACCTCTCGGCGGGTGGCCCCGTTGTCTATCCATTGACAAACGCCTTTATCTTTACGCCGATTTGCCCCCACTCCCTGACACAAAGGCCTTTGATACTGCCAAGCGAATTTGAGCTTGAGATCAAAACCAACAGCAAAACCGCCCTTATAGTGGTAGACGGCCAGGATATGTACGAATTTACCCCAGATGACAGCGTTATTATAAAAAAGGCCAAAGTGGGCGCAAAACTCATACACAGAAAAGAGAGAAACTATTTTGACGTGCTTAGAGAAAAACTCAACTGGGGCAGATAGTTGATAGAGAGGGTTTATATAAAAGAGTATCTAAGCTTCAATGAGTGTGAGCTGGGTTTCAACGAGGGGCTGGTGGTCTTTACGGGCCCAAGCGGTGCCGGTAAATCCCTGCTGATAAACGCCATACTCGCGCTGTTTGGATATAAGAGCGTGGAAGCCAAACGAAGCGAGATAGATTTGCAAAGCGGTGTGGATACGGAGCGTTTTGGGTATGAGAGCGACGAGTTTATAACGATTAAAGCGATAAAAAAAGAGAAGGTGCGCTACTTTTTAAACGGCTCATCCATATCCAAAAAGCTGCTAAAAGAGATGTTCGAGAGTGAAATACTCTATCTGCACCAGCGTGACAACCGTTTTTTTGAGAGTAAAAATCTGCTGGCTATGGTGGACGCGTTTATACAAAAGAAAGACTTTACAGATACAAAACGGGAGTATGTCAAAAAATACAAAGAGTTCAGCCAGGTTAAAAAAGAACTTGAGGAGCTGGGGCAAAAGGAGAAAAACAGAGAGGAGTTAAAGGAATTTCTGGCCTTTGAGATAGAAAAGATCTCCAGGATTGATCCAAAGGAGGGAGAATATGAGGAGCTTTTGGAGATAAAGAGGAAACTATCCAAAAAAGAGCGCCTTTTGGAGGCTATAAAAGAGGCTCAGGAGATTTTTAACTATGAGGACAGCGTGGTAAAGGCGCTCTCCTTGTTGGATCTCTCAAGCGACTTTTTCGACGGGGCCTTAAACGAACTTAGGGAGATTTTGTATGGGGAGATGCAAAAACTCGAAGAGTTGGAAGATATCGAGGTAGAAGAGGTTTTAAACCGGATAGAGGAACTATCGGGCCTTAAAAGAAGATATGGCAGCATTGAGGCCGCCTTGGAGGCCAAAAGGGAAAAGGAGAGGGAGCTTGAGGAGCTTGAAAGGAGCGAGTTTTACAAAGATGAGCTTATAAAAAGGCAAAAGAGCCTTTTTAACGAGATCCAAAAGCTGGCCGAAACTCTATCCGGATACAGAAAAGAGGGAATAAAAGAGATAGAAAAAGAGGTTAACAGACTGTTGCCGCCATTGAAACTCTCAACCGTTAAAATAGAGATAAAAGATAAAGAGCTGGATCTGACAGGAAAGGATCTGGTTGAGGTAGCGTTAAACGGCGTAGCTTTTGAGAAGATTAGTTCGGGTGAGTATAACAGGCTTAGACTCGCCTTTATGAGCGCTTTTGGCTCAAAAGATGGCACAGGCGGGATTCTTATACTTGATGAGATAGACGCGAACATCAGTGGAGAGGAGTCCATGGCCGTGGCAAAGATCTTAAAAGAGCTTTCAAAAAGCTATCAGATCTTCGCTATCTCCCATCAAGCCCAGCTGGCCTCGGTAGCCTCTCAACATTTTCTGGTGAAAAAAGAGAGTGGCAAAAGCGTTGTAAAAGAGCTGGAAGGGGAGCAGAGGGTCGAGGAGATAGCGAGGATAATAAGCGGCCAAAAGATTACGAAAGAGGCGAGGGAGTTTGCGAAAAAGATGTTAAAGGAGGCTGAGTGATAATCGATACACATACCCATTTGGATCACAAAAAATTTATCGATGATGTGGATGAGGTGATAAAAAGGGCCAAGGAGGCCGGGGTGGGCTGTTTTGTTATCCCTGGAGCCGATCCAAAAGATCTTGCAAGGGCGCAGCAGCTTAGCCAAAAATATAAAAGTGTATATTATGCGGCCGGGGTTCACCCCTACGATATGGACTCTTTTGACGAAAAGCTTATAGCGAAGCATCTTCAAGATCCAAAATGCGTGGCGGTAGGGGAGTGCGGGCTGGACTATTACAGGCTTCCCAAAGATGAGAAAGAGAGAGAGGAGATAAAAAAAAGACAAAAGGAGATATTTGAAAAACAGCTTTTGATGGCAAAAGAGTTTGACAAACCGGTCATTGTCCACATCAGAGAGGCCAGTGCCGACGCCAAGGAGTTGCTGCAGCGATACTCTTTGCCAAAAGGCGGGGTTTTGCACTGCTATAACGCAAGCCCTCTTCTGCTCGATCTGGCCCAAAAGGGATTCTACTTTGGCATAGGCGGGGTGGTGACGTTTAAAAACGCTAAAAAACTGGTAGAGATTCTTCCCAAAATCCCCATTGAAAAAATAGTTTTGGAGACTGATGCGCCATATCTTACTCCAGAGCCATACAGAGGAAAGAGAAACGAGCCGGCTTTTACGGTATATGTTGCCAAGAAGGTGGCGGATATCCTGGGCAAAAGTTACGATGAGGTATGTAGTGTTACAACACAAAACGCCAAAAGGCTTTTTGGACTTGGGTGCGAAGTGTAGTATAATGGTAAAAAGAACATTGGAGGCGCTTTGAGGTATCTTTTATTGATATTCGCCTTGAAAATTTTGCTTTTTGGCTCTTTGAATTTTAAAGACAGCTACTCTATCGATAAAAAGATTGTAAAAAGCCTCAACATCCCTATGAGTTTTTTGCATAGCCAAAAGTTCAGAAAATTTTTTAAAAGTTACGCAAAATTCCGCAACCGGAACTTTTTCAACGAGAAAAACATCGAAACCTATTTTATCCCGGAACTTGACAAGATCATAAAAGCGTCCAATGTGCCGGATATCTTTCTGTTTATGGCGATGGCGGAATCCAATTTCGCCGCCAAAGCCAGATCCAGCAAAAAGGCTGTGGGTATCTGGCAGTTTATGCCAAAAACCGCGGAAAAATACGGCCTTAGGATCAATGAGTTTATTGATGAGAGGAAAGATCCCATAAAATCCACCAAAGCGGCCATAAAATACCTAAAACATCTTCATAGGATGTTTGGCAAATGGTATCTGGCGGCTTTGGCATACAATGCGGGGGAGGGGACGGTGATTAAGGCGATCAAAAGGGCCAAAAGCGACGATGTTTTCAAACTGCTGGACGAGCGGAAAAAGTATCTGCCAAAAGAGAGCCGGATATATCTGTTAAAAATCATCTCTTTGGCAAAGATGGCCTATGACAAAGAGTACAGGCTACACGGGGAGTTAAGCTACATACTGGCACGGTCGGAGAACTTTAAAATCCTTCCGGTATATGTAAAAGGCGCCGAGACGCTGGACTACATATCTTATAAAATCAAGCTTTCAAAAAAGATCCTATCCACTTTGAACCCCCAGTATCTAAAAGGCTTTACCCCTCCAAGCTCCAAAAAATACCCGATCTACCTGCCAAATTTCAAATATGCCGATTTTAAATTGCACTATACACCTTCGAACAGATATAAAAATTTTCTAACATACAGAGTAAAAAGCGGAGACTCTTTGTTTAAAATAGCCAAAAGGTTTGATGTGGGCGTAAAAACGTTGAAAAGATTCAATAATTTAAAAAACTCTTTGTTAAAAGTTGGTAAAATACTTATAATTCCCATTCCAAAAAGCCATAAAAAGATATATGTGGTTAAATCGGGCGATACTATATTGAAAATCGCGAAACGGTTTGGCGTGGAGGCTAAAAAGCTTAAAAAGTGGAACGGAAAGAGGGATAATCTTATAAGAGTAGGAGAGAAACTTGTTATTTTATATTAAAACGGGTGCAGTTTTTTTGACGCTTATCCTGTTGGCAGGCTGCGGATCGAAACAGGAGATCGTTTTGCCCAAAAAGAGCGAAACCAAAAGCCGGGCAGTGCATAAGGCCACTATGAGGCCCTACAGCGTAAACGGGGTTAAATACTACCCAACGGTTGTAAAGGTGGGCGAGAAGTTTAGAGGCAGAGCGAGCTGGTATGGCCCGAATTTCCACGGCAAAACCACCAGCAGCGGCGAGGTCTACGATATGTATGACAAAACCGCGGCCCATAAAACACTGCCTATGAATACGATGGTAAAAGTTACAAACCTCTCCAATGGCAGATCCACGATAGTCAGGATCAACGACAGGGGTCCGTTTGTCTCCAACAGGATTATAGATCTTTCATACGCAGCGGCAAAAGATATAGGAATGGTTGGCACCGGCACGGCCCCGGTGGAGATAGAGGTTTTAGGGTTTGACAATATGGTTCAAAAACTTTACAAACCCTCCCAAAAAGAGGTGGTTTTAAAAAACTACGCAGTTCAGATAGGATCGTTTAGAAACTACAAAGGGGCCGAGATAACCAAAAGCAAAAACTTTTTGGTAGATGGTCGCTACAAAGCTGTTATAAGAGAGTTCAACTATCAGGGCGCACCTATATACAGAGTCTGGCTTACAGGTTTCCAAAGCGAACAGGAGGCCAGGGATTTTATAGATAAAGGCCGTTTTGAAGGTGCGTTTATAATCAGGGAGGATTGATGGTAGAGATAAAAAGAGCTACAAAAGAGACCGATATATGGGTGGAGTTGGAGATCGATGGAGAGGGGCGCTCAGAGATAGAGACGGGCATAGGTTTTTTCGACCATATGCTCCAATCCTTCGCCAAACACGGCAGATTCGATCTGCGTGTCAGATGCAAGGGGGACCTTCAGGTGGATTTTCACCACAGCGTGGAGGATGTTGGTATAGTGTTGGGAGAAGCCTTTTACAAAAGCGCCTTTCCTCCAAAGCATAGAGAGCGTTTTGGCGATACGGTGATCGTTATGGACGAGACGGCGGTAGAGTGTGCCGTGGATCTAAGCAACAGACCCTATCTGGTATATGAGACCGGGCTTGATTTTAAGATCGGTGATTTTGACGCAGAACTTGTGGAGGAGTTTTTCAAAGCCTTTGTATTCAACGCTCATATTACCTGCCATTTGATAAAAAAGCGGGGTAAAAACCGCCACCATATTGCCGAGGCTTCGTTCAAAGCCCTGGCCGTAGCTCTAAGACGGGCTTTAAGATATGATGAGAAAGCCGGGGTTCCAAGCACAAAGGGCGTGCTTTGATAGAGATGATAGTATTGGATGTGGACGGCTGTATGACCGAGGGCAAAATCGTATACAGCGACGATTTTACCGAGTTGAAAGCCTTTGACGTCAAAGACGGTTTTGCGATAGTCAACTGGCTTAGACTTGGTAAAAAGGCTGCCATAATCACCGGAAGAGAGTCTAAAATAGTGGAATACAGAGCAAGAGAGCTTGGGATAGAGTATCTGTATCAAAAAGTTAAAAGAAAAGATGAGGCGTTGAAGGATCTTAGCGTAAAAAGCGGGATAGCCACAAAGAGTATGGCCGCTATAGGGGACGATCTAAACGATTACAGGCTGTTAAAGAGCGCCGGCTTATCTTTTTGTCCCGCCGATGCGGTAGATGAGATCAAAGAGTGCGTCGACAGAGTGCTTTTAAAAAAAGGAGGCCAGGGTGCAGTTAGGGAGATGATAGAGTATCTGTTGAAAAAAGAGGGGCTTTACCGGGAGTATACGGGATATTGGGGACTCTAAATTGAAGCTCTATATCTTTTATTTCTTTATTTTGATATTTATAGCTCTTTGGATAGCGATATTCAAGCCTTATGAGGTAAAAAACGCCCCTGCTGCGTCTCAGGTGATTAGGCTGGAAGAGTTTACCTTCAAAAACAAAGACACAAACGGCAGCAAAGTCTTTCTAAAAGCCGGTGGAGGCGTGGTAAAACGCCAAGAGCTGCTGGCATATGATATAGATCTGGCTTTTCCGAAGAAAAAGGCCCGATTAAGGGCGAAAGAGGCCAGGATGCTCGATAAAATCCTATATCTAAAAGGGGATATAAAGTTTTTTTCAAGCAGGTTCAAATTTTTCACCCAAAGGGCCAGGTATATGGTTAAGAGGGAGGTTTTACTGGTGCCGGCGCGGTTTAGATATCTATCGGATAGCCTGGAGGCAGTTGGCAGCGATTTGGTATATTATAAAAGTATTGGTAAAATAGTCGCAAACAATATAAAGGCGAAAGTATATCAATGAGAGTGATTTTTATTCTGCTATCCGCCCTTTTTTCTCTTATGGCCCAGGATATTGAGATAACGGCCCAGAGATTTGAGGCCAGCGAACAGGAGCTTGTGTCCAGGTTTTTGGGTGATGTGGTGGTAAAAAGAGGAAGTGACATTTTAAAAGCGGGCGAGGCGTATATATATTTCAACAAAGAAAAAAAGCCTGTAAAAATCGTTTTGCAAAAAGGAGTCTTTTTCGATATACGGCACAAAGAGAAAAGATATAAAGGAAGAGCTGGAAAGATAATATACTATCCGGCTAAAAAAGAGTATATCTTTTTGGAAAACGTCCAGATCGTGGAGCTGCCTAAAAACCAGAAAATTTTCGCTCAAAAGGTCTATTTGAACCTTGTCAAAAATATGTTGAAGGTGGAGGGCGAGAAGGACAGGCCCGTAAAATTTATATTAAAGGTTAAAGAGTGATTAAAGCGGTCTCATCAAATTTCATCACATCCGCCCCAACCATAAAAGAGGCTCCACCGCCCAGTATGGCCGAGGTGGCTTTTATGGGAAGGAGCAATGTTGGAAAAAGCTCTTTGTTAAATGCGTTGGTGGATAGAAAATCTTTGGCGAAAAGTTCCGCCACGCCCGGAAAGACAAAACTTATAAACTTTTTTGACGTTACTTACAAAGTAGGTGATGATAGATATCCCGTAAGATTTGTGGATCTGCCCGGATACGGATACGCAAAGGCCAGTAAAAGCCTTAAAAACGAGTGGCAAAAGAGCCTTACCGATTTTGTGGCGAACAGGGACTCCATAAAGGTTTTCGTCCATCTGATTGACTCAAGGCATCCTGCTTTGGATATTGACAAAGATACAAGAGAGTTTTTGAAAAAGATAAAAAAAGGGGATCAGGTAGTTTTAGAGGTTTTCACAAAAGCGGACAAGCTTAAGCAAAAGGACCTGGCGGCCATAAAAAAGGTCTATCCGGATGCGCTTTTGGTCTCAAGCGTCAATAAACGCGGAATTGAGGAGCTTAAAAAAAGAATCCTGGAGCATATATTTGGCAAAGATCTCTTATCAAAAACCGAAACTGAGTGACATTCCAAAGATGTTGGAGCTTGTAAAAGAGGATGTGGAAAAGGGCGTTATTCTGCCAAGAAGCAGCGATGAGATGGCTACAAACATACGATCATACATTGTTGCGAAAGAGGATGGCGAGATTGTGGGCTATACCGCTTTACATATACACAGTATGGATCTGGCGGAGATAAGAAGCCTGATAGTAAGAAAAGACAAAAGGGGCGAGGGAATCGGTAAGGAGCTTGTAAAAAAGGCTTTGGACGAGGGAAAGAGTCTTGGTGTAAAAGATGTGCTTGCCCTTACATACTCTAAGGATTTTTTTGAAAGGCTTGGATTTAATGAGATTGAAAAGAACCAGATTCCGGAGCATAAGATCTGGCAAGACTGTATAAAATGCAAACATTTTCCTATCTGCAACGAAGTGGCGATGATGAAAGAGGTTTGAGGCTTCTTCTTCTGTTTTTTCTGCTCTATTTTGTTTATGAGCCTCTAACCACGCTCTTTGTATACCTGCCGCCTATGCTTGCCGTCGCCTCATGGAAAATATACAAAGCCAGGCGGTTAAGATACAAACTTTTGTGGGGAGCGTATCTGGTGCTGTTTGAGATGGACCACTCTTTGCCTCCGCTTAGCACCGTATTGGCGGTGTTGGGCGTTGGATGGGTCATAAAGCGGCTGGAGGTTTTTCTAAACTGCAAAATCTGTCTGCTGATAGTCAATGTAACACTTTTTTACGCGCTTTTCGCTACCATTATATTTCTGTTTCATATGCTCTTTAATACAGGGTTTTATCTAAATCCGTGGCTTTTAGGGCTCTATGTCATATTAGATTTGGGGATATTGCTGTTATATGAGATATAAAATCGTCTTTTTTGTCATTTTTTTTATTTTTATTCTGCTTTTAAGCAAAGTCTACTACCTCTCCATTAAATCCAACAGCTATTTTGAGGCTCTCGCAAAGCAGAATATGATAAAAAAGGAGTATATAGTCCCTATAAGAGGAGAGATATTTGACAGAAAGGGCAAACCGCTGGCCGTCAACAACGTGGGGTTCAAGCTGACACTGGCCCCGCATCTTGGCAAAAAACGGCTTGAGACTTTGCTAAAAGAGGTTGTGAAGAATTTTCCGGATCAAAACATTACGAAACTATATAGAAGATATAAAAAAAGGGACTCCTTTTACAATCACGATTTTATCGAGATTATTCCCTTTATAGAGTATGACTCGATGCTTGGCAGGTTTGCCGAACTCAGATTTGAAAAAGAGCTAAAAATTGAACCCTCCTTTAAACGCTACTACCCCCATAAGGACCTGGCATCACATGTGTTGGGCTATGTTTCCAAAACAAACAAAAAAGAGGCTAAAAGAGATCTTACCGCAAAGATCATAGGAATTACCGGCAAAACAGGTATTGAGAAGTTTTACAACTCCTATCTTGAGGGAAAGATCGGCTACAAAAAAGTTAAAGTGAGCGCTTATAACGAAGAACTTGGGATTTTGGAGAAAAAAGAGCCGGTTCAAAACAGAGATCTCTATCTTACGATTGACATAGAGCTGCAAAAGTATATCAAAGAGCTTTTCAAAAACAGGGCAGGGGTTGCCATAGTTATGAGAACCGATGGTGAGATACTGGCGGCTGGAAGCTATCCCGGATACGATCTTAATATCTTTGTCAACGGGATAAGCAGAAAGAAATGGCAACAGATCATAACAGATCTTAACCACCCCTTTACCAACAAACTTGTAAACGGGCTATATCCGCCCGGATCCACTATCAAAATGGGAGTGGCGCTGGCGTTTTTGAACTCCCGTCTCATCTCTCCCTTCACCCCATTTTACTGCAGCGGCCATATAAAGGTTGGAAAGCGTAAGTTTAGATGCTGGAGCCGTTACGGCCATGGAGAGGTAAGGTTAAGAAAGGCGATCAGGGAGAGCTGTGACGTATACTTTTATGAAGGGGGGCTTAGGGTAGGTATAAACAAAATCGCCAAAGAGCTGCGTAAGATGGGATTTTCAAAAAAGAGCGGCGTGGATCTGCCAAACGAGTTTATCGGCGTGATTCCGGATAAGGAGTGGAAGAGCAGAAAGTATGGCCAGCCCTGGTATAAAGGGGAGACGGTGGTATCGGCTATAGGGCAGGGCTATACTCTGGTTACGCCTATGCAGATAGCAAGATATACGGCATTTTTGGCAAGCGGCACCCTGCCTGTGCCTCATTTTGCGAAAAGTTTCAACGAAAAAGTGTATGAGAGCAAAAAAAGCGGGGTGCGCTTTAGCGAAAGGGAGAAGAGGCTGCTTACCTTTATCAGAGAGGGGATGTATGATGTTTGCAACCATAAAAAAGGAACAGCCTCAAAATATATCGATACAAACATAACCATAGCGGGTAAAACGGGAACGGCACAGGTTATCGGGATTCCCCAGGAGGAGAAGGAGAGGATGAAAGAGGAGGAACTGGCCTACTTTACCAGGTCCCACGCTTGGCTGACAACTTATGGACCATACAAAAACCCTCAGGTGGTAGTAACAGTGCTTATGGAGCATGGGGGGCACGGAGGGAGTGCAGCAGGACCAATAGTATCCAAAATATATGACAAGCTCATAGAGCTTGGATATATCAGGGGATATGGTTCAAAACAAAGATAGCCAAAATCGTCAGTAACGCTATTCCGGCTGATTTGTTATAGAGTTTCGTAGCTGTGATGAAGACCAGCATTATAGATGCGCTAAAGGCTACAAGTATATCAAAACCGTAAGTTTTCAGATCCACGCTAAGCGGGTTTACGATACTTGCCGAGCCAAGAACCACGCTGAAATTCGCCACGTTTGAGCCAATGATGTTACCAATACTCATATCCGCCTTTTTGTTTATGGCGGCCTGGATGCTTACCACAAGCTCTGGAAGGCTGGTTCCAAAGGCTACGAGAAAGAGGCCTATGATCCATTCGCTGACTCCAAGTTTCCTTGCTATGCTGGATGCGCTTTGAACGGCGAAGTCGGCCCCGTAGACAACCATAACGAAACCAATTATCAGCAATATGATAGTTGGGAGCCATTTGAACTTCTCCTGCAAAACCTCCTCGTCCACCTCGCCTGCTACGATGGTGGGCTCCTGGGCCAAAAAGAGCAGATAAGCCCCCATTAAAAATAGAAAGATGATTCCTTCCGCCCGGCTTATGATCCCGTCATAAGAGACGAGCAGAAAAATAAATATGGGAAAGAGCGCCCAGGCGCTGTCTTTTGAGAATATATCCCGCCTTGGGACGATGTGTTTGGCTATCAAAAAGACGGTTCCCAAAACCAGAGTGATATTCAGTGAGACACTGCCTATTACATTTGATACGGCCAGATCGCTTTTGTGGTGATAGCTTGCTACTATGCTTGCGGCCATCTCCGGCAAACTTGTGCCAAGCGCTATCAGAGTCGCGCCTATTACAAACTCGCTTATACCAAAATGTAGAGCGATCTTTTCGCTCTCTTTGATTATAAAATCAGCACCCTTTATCAGTGCGGCCATAGAAACCACAAAGATAGCCAGATCAACTATCACTCTCGCTCCTTACGATAAGGCTTTTTGGAAGATTGAACCTCTCTATCAGCTCCCTCTCCCTCTCTCTCATCTGACCTTCGTCGCACTCATGGTCGTATCCTAAAAGATGAAGCAGCCCGTGTATAAACAAAAGGGCGATCTCCTCATCGGCGGAATGTCCCAGTTTTTCTGCCTCCTCTTTGGCCTTTTGGCTGTTGATGACTATAACGCCAAGGGGGGCGTTTGGGACATCCTCGAAAGGAAAGCTTATCACGTCCGTGGTAGCGTCTATACCTCTGAATTTACGGTTTAAATCCCTCATCTCATCGCTCTCTACCACCAGAAGTTCTATCTCTTTGTCACTTAGATTTTCCGCAATTTTTTCAATTTTGGATATGTCTATGGTATGTGAGCTCTTATTTTCAAAACTGATCATACTAGTCCCGTTTTTTTATCTTATTGTATCAAATATTCCCTTTTAAATTGTGACAATATATATATTTTGTGATAATATTTCAAAAAAAGCTGGTGGAGAAAATGAAAAAGGCGGTAACGATACTTAGCGGCGGGATGGATAGCACGGTGGCAAGTTTTATAGCCAAAAAGGAGGGTTATGATCTAATAGCCATCCACTTCAACTACGGCCAAAGGACACAGGAAAAAGAGCTTGAGGCTTTTAGGAAGATAGCAGATATTTTGGGAGCCAAAAAATATGAGATAGACCTCCCTTTTTTCAAACAAATAGGTGCCAGCGCTTTGGTGGACGAGAGTCTGGATGTTCCCGTTGACGGGGTAAAACCGGGGGTCCCCATCACATACGTCCCCTTTAGAAACGGAATTTTTTTAAGTATCGCTGCCGCCGTGGCCGAAAAAGAGGGGGCCGAGGCAATCTATATAGGCGTGGTGGAAGAGGACAGCAGTGGCTATCCGGACTGCAGGGAGGCTTTTATAAAGGCGATGCAAGAGGCGATAAATCTTGGCACCAAAGATGAGACTCATATCCGGATAAAGACCCCGCTGATAGATCTGAAAAAAGAGGATATCGTCTCATATGCGTTGGAGCTTGGCGTTCCTTTGGAGCTTACCTGGAGCTGTTACCAAAACGATGATGAGGCCTGTGGGGTCTGTGACAGCTGCAGACTCAGGCTCAAAGGTTTTCAAAAGGCGGGGAGAGAGGATAAAATCCCCTATAAAATCAGATAATCCGCTTGGCGTTTGGAGGAATTTTATCTTTCGTGGATTGAAAATGTAGAGTTACGAAGTGTTCGCTTTTGTGTTTCAGCTCTTTGTTTAAGGCGGAGTAGAACTCCTTTTTGATCTTTTTATGGTCCGCATCGGTGACAAAAAGCAGCTCCACGAATTTCGATTCGTTTTCCAGCTCATATATTTTCAAATCTTTGTATCTGTTTTTAAGTTTTTTGAAAATCGGCGTAAGATAGGCCATATAGGAGTTTAAAAAACGCTCCTGAATCTCTATTCTTTTATCGACGAAAGCTTTTAATTTTACCTTCATAACCACCCGGTAAAAAAACTCGAAAACAAATGTCAAAGCCAGAACGATGGCGGAGGATTTTAGGTTGTCCGGATTTGTCTCATAGTTGTATCCTATCAACACCGCTATGGAGATGACGCAGAGTATAAATGCTAAAAAGCTTATCCATCTGTTGGACTGGGTCTCTTTGTAGAGTTTGAAATTGACATAGTTTACGGCGGCGAAAATTATCAAAAACCCCAGGCTTCCAGCTATAGAGATATTCTCCAGGTTGAATGTCAACGCAAATAGTCCGGATAGGACCGCAAGTATCAAAAGCCCCTCGCTCCCTTTTTTCCATATTTTTCTGGAGAAGTTTTCAGGCAGAGCTCCAAGCTTTGCCACAAGATAACTAACCCTGGCACCCCCGTACAGGGTAGCGTTGATGGCGCTTGATGTGGAGAGCAGAGCGGCTATGCCAATCAGCGTAAAACCAAAATCGCCCAAAAAGGGTTTTGCCGCTACGGCCAGGGCGAAATCGCGGTATTTTTGAACCTCTTCGTAAGTCAGGTTCGCCACGGCCACGGCCGCTACCAGCACGTAGATCACCATGGTTGTAAGCACTGCTGCGTAAAAGGCTTTTGGCAGAGTCTCTTTTGGGTTTTCCACATCGGCCGCGGTGTTTGCTATCAGCTCAAAACCCTCGTATGCCAAAAATATTATAAGCCCTCCCGTCATAATCTTTATTATGCTTTCGTAATGTTCCGGCGAAAGCTTTGAAAAATCACCTGTAAAGAAGCCAAGAATCGAGAAAAACAGAAGTATCGCCACTTTGGCAAAGACCATCAGATCCTCGGTCTTTCCGCTGATATAGGCTCCAAGGAAGTTCAAAAATGTAAAAAAGGCCAAAACCGCAACTATCGCTATCTTTTTGTAAAGCTCTATCTCATGCCCGAACAAAAGGGCGTTGGAGTAGCTCCCAAAGGCGTAGGCGTAAAGGGCCAGCATGATAATATAGCTGGCAAGCAAAAGGGTGTTTAGGTATGCGCTTAAAAGGTTGTTTCCAAAGCCCTGGACCAAAAACTCCACGGTCCCCCCTTCGCTGGGGTATCTAACCGAGAGTTTGGCGTAGCTGTATGAAGTAAGAAGGGCGATCATCCCAGCAAACAAAAAGGCTATGGGCGCAGCCCCTTTTGCAAGCATAATGGTAAGGCCCAAAACCGCAAATATCCCTCCGCCTATCATTCCTCCAACGCCTATGGAGTATGCCTCCCAAAATCCGATTTTCTTATCCATCACGCATCCTTAAGAAGTTTTTCAAACCCAAAGAGGTCCACTCTCGCTGGATCTGCCAGTAGGGCTCTATAGCCTCCCAGACCATTTTAAAATCCCTGCTCTTTTTCGACTGCTCCTCTATAACCTCAAAGAGAGCTTTTTTTGCGGCCTCCACTATCTCTTTTGGAAACTCCTCCAGTATGACACCATACTTTTTAAGCTCTATAAGGGCTTTTGCGTTTTTGTCCTGAAAGTTGTAAACCATCTTGGCGTTAAGCTCGTTTGAAAGCGACGTTATCAAAGATTTCAGATCCTCGCCAAGACTTTGCCAGAACTCTTTGTTGAAGGTTAGCTCCAGCACGCTGCCAGGTTCGTGAAAACCGCTGTAGTAGTATTTTGCCACCTTGTAAAAGCCCATCTTTATATCCAGAGCAGGTCCCACCCACTCGGTGGCGTCTATCGTGCCTCTCTCCAAAGCAGTGTAAATCTCACCTGCTGGAAGCAGTATGGGGTTTACTCCAAGTTTTGCGAAAACCTCGCCCCCAAGGCCTGGTATTCGCATCTTTAGACCCTTCAAATCCTTTAGTGAGGTGATTTTTTTCTTGAACCATCCTCCCATCTGCACGTCGGTGTTGCCTCCCAGCAGCGGGTAGAGATTGTATCTGGCGTAGAGCTTGCGCCAGATATCCAGTCCGCCGCCATAGAGCATCCAGGCACTCATCTCGTTGGAGGTAAACCCAAAGGGAAACCCTCCAAAGAGGCTGAAGGCCGGATTCTTGCCCTTCCAGTAGTAAGGCCCGGAGTGAAACGCCTCTATCTGCCCTTTGCTGCAGGCGTCAAATACTCCAAGGGCCGGCACCAGAAGATTTTTGCCAAATACCTTCACCTCCACTTCACCGCCGCTGGCACTGTTGAGGTTTTTCGCAAACTCCTCCACGCCTTCGCCCATTATTGGAAATCCTGCGGGCCAGCTGGTAGCCAGCTTTATTTCGATTTTTCTCTTTTTTGAGATGTTGAAACTTTTTACCTCCTCCCGTTTACATCCGGACAGGAGAGAGGCTCCGATGAGGGCCGAGGAGGTCAAAAAGAGTCGTCTTTCCATCACGCTTCCTAAAACATTGCCGCGATTACCGCAAAACAGGCAAAAAACATCAGATGGGAGACCCCTTCTATATAGTTTGTCTCACCATTGTCCGTGGTTTTCCAGGCCAAAATCACCGTCAAAAGCAGCGCTCCTATTTGCAAGGAGTTGAAATCGAGGGTAAAAGGTATCCCTTTTATATATGCAAGACCCATCAAAATGGGGACGGTTAGCAGTATAGATACGGTGCTGGCCCCCATCGCGATATTTATAACCCGCTGTATCTGGTCGTTTTTGGCGGCTTTTACCGCCGTTATGAGTTCGGGTGATACCGATATGATGGCGATAATCAAACCGGCAAGCCCCGCACTAATACCCAGGTCCTTAAATACCGCAGAGGAGTCGTGGGCGAAAACCTCCGCCATAATCCCTACTATGAAAATAAGCACGAAGACAGCCAGCAGATTGGCCCAGTTTGGCAGTTTCTCAAAAATATAGTGATCCTCATGCTCTTCTTCCTCATAATCCTTGCGCTTTCTTTTAAGTCTTAGTATCCGGCTTCTGGCGGTGGATTTGAAAAAGTGGGAGTGGGTTTTGGTCTGAAAGACATAGATGATGATGTAATATACCAGCAGCATAATGGATATAATGATACTGGCGTCCATAAGTTTCTCCTGATGATCGGAAAATTTCAGCAGGCTCGGCACCAGCAGGGCTACTGAAGAGATAAACAAAATGGTTGTGTATGTGCTGGAGGTGTCTTCGTTGTGCTCCTGCTCCTTAAAGGCAAGCCCTCCCACAAACACAGCAAGTCCCAGCAGCACGTTCATATCCACGATAACGGCGGAGATGATACCGCTTTTTACCGTCTCAAGCGAGTTTTCGGCGTTTGGTGCGGTAAGTATCATATATAACAAAATTATCTCAACGGCCACCGCGCTAAATGTTAGAACGAAGCTGCCGTAAGGCTCGCCCAGCCTCTCGGCCAAAATCTCCGCCACCTCGCTTACCGTTACGGAGAGCGCCACGATGGAGAGGGCGGCGATAAAGGTTGCAAGGTAATTCATATGGGCTTTGTGAAGAAAGTAGGCTAAAACAGCGGCGGTTATACCAAGAAATATATCCCAGTAATCCTCTATAAACTCAGATAATGATGAAGAACTATCCTGATTCAAAAATTTACTCCTTAAAATAGACTCTTTGTCTCTCTTGTTATTTTTAGTTTTTCCATATCCGGCTCTTTGGAATGTATAAGAGCGTAGGTAAAGTCGCTATTATACAAAATTTCTTTTACCTTATCAAAATCACTCTCTGCAATTTTGATCTTTTTGGCCCAGGGAGCGGTTTTTTGCAGATAGTCCCACTCTTTGTTTAAAAGATTTAAAGAGGGCTCAGTGATAATGGCCCTCGATCCTTTTCCAAACTCCATCACCTCGAACTTCCTGTTTATAAAATGGGGCCTGAAGTGGTTGAAGGGGAGCTTTGCGAAATTGAAATTTAAAAAATGGTGTTCTATTATGGATAGAACACTTTTTAACTCATCAAAAAAAAGCGCCGGTATGGGAATTCTTTCATAAAATCTGTTTGAAAGGAGAAAAGAGGTTTCAAAAAGTGATTTTTTAACCACTTTTATCTCCACCGGCTTCACCCGTGACGCAGGTTCTATCTGCAGAGTTTTAAATAGACTCTCTTTGCCAAGGAAAAGATCGGCTTTATCGAGGTTTGCAAGCATATTCTCAATCTCATCTTCAAAAAGTGCCCTCTCATCATCAACCAGATAGCGGCAAAGGTCGAACTCCGTTTCATCAAGGAGAAAAAGAGGTATCTTTTTTTCGATTAAAAGATATCTAAACAGCCTGTAGAGGGCCTCATCGATACTTTTTACCCTGATCCACGCGATCTCTGGATCTTCTATCTCTATCCATCCTTCGTATAATATACCATAGGCACCTCTTTGTATGGCCTTTTTAACATCTTTTTTGTTTTTGGCTATGAAAAGATCGCCTCTTTTTATCTTCGATGGGTTGGAGGATACGCCTCCAAGTCTGGTTATAGCCGGGGAGCTTTTAAGCTCTCCGTTTAGAATATAGAGATAATTTTCTATCCTCATTTAACGGGAGTGCCCTCTTTGACCTTCCTTTGGGGAGATATGAGAGTAAGGCCCTCTTCATCCTTTGCGGCGAGTATCATTCCCTCGCTTTTTATACCCATCAGTTTGGCGGGCAAAAGATTGCTTACGACACATACCTGCATTCCCAAAAGCTCCGCTGGGGAGTAGTGCTCTTTGATGCCGGCCACGATCTGTCTTGGTCGTTCTTCGTTCAAATCCACTTTGAGTTTTAAAAGTTTTTTGCTCTTTTTTACCTCCTCGGCCTCAATGACGGTTCCCACCTTTATCTGCACTTTGAAAAACTCGTCGATGGTTATGATGTTGTCTTCGAAGGTTTTATTATCCAAAACGCTCTTTTTCTCCTCTTTTGAGGCCTCTTTCATCAAAGGCTCCTCTATCTTTGGAAACAGAGGCGGCACCTTTTTTATCTTGAACTCATCAAGCATCTCAAAATCATCTACGAACCTTTTAAAACTGGCCTCATCTATCTTAAATCCCAACGCATCTGCAATTTTTTCGGTGGTTTTTGGCATCACCGGATGCAGCAAAAGGGCGGTTTTCGCCAAAATGTTGGCAATCAGCGCTATAAGGGCCATCGCCTCTTCCTCTTTTTGCTCCTTCATAAGATTCCAAGGGGCGTATCTGTCGATGGATTTGTTGGCGATGGTTAAAATTTTCCAAAGCTCCTCCAAAAATTTGTGCCACCTCATCTTGGTAACCAGCTCGTCAAGGCCCGATATTATCTTTTTCACCTCGTTTAGTTCATCTTTGTAGTATCTTTCCACATCCGAGCTTTTGATGTTGAAATCGAAATATTTGCCACTCATACCGATGACTCTGTTTAGAAGGTTTCCAAGGTCATTTCCAAGGTCGCTGTTGATTCTGTCTATAAGGGCTTTTTGGCTAAAATCCCCGTCCTGGCCAAAAGGGACCTCCCTAAGTAGAAAATATCTGAAATTTTCCAGCCCGTAGGCGTCGGCCACCGTTTTTGGGTCGACCACGTTTCCTTTGGATTTGCTCATCTTCTCCCCGTTTCTGGTCCACCAGCCATGGGTGGCGATATGTTTTGGCATATCGAGCCCCAGGCTCATCAAAAATGCGGGCCAGTATACGGCGTGAAACCTGAGGATGTCCTTACCCACCAGATGGTAATCCGCAGGCCAGTAGTGCATAAGGTGCTCATCCCCTCCATAGCCCAGTGCGGTTATGTAGTTCAAAAGAGCGTCCAGCCAGACATACATCACATGTTTTGGGTCGTTTATGGAAGGCGGGAGTTTCACCCCCCAGTCGAAACTGGTTCTGGTGATGGAGAGGTCTTCAAGACCCCCTTCAACGAACCGGATAACCTCGTTTTTTTTCGATTTTGGAAGGATGAACTCCTCTTCGTTTTTATAAAGCTCCAAAAGTCTGTCCTGGTATTTGGAGAGCCTGAAAAAGTAGCTCTCCTCCTTTACTATCCTCGTGGCTTTGCCGCAGTCTGGACAAAATTCGTTGTCTATAAGCTGGGATTCGGGGAAGAAGGCCTCACAGCTGATACAGTAGTGGCCCTCATACTCCCCTTTGTAGATGTCTCCTTTGTTATACATTATCTCAAAGGCCTTTTGAACCCCTTTTATATGCTCCTCATCGGTTGTCCGGATAAACTTGTCGTAACTTATCTCGAACTCGTCCCAAAGCTTCTTGAACTTCGCGCTTATCTCGTCCGCATACTCTTTTGGGCTTTTGCCTCTCTTTTTCGCCGCCTCCTCGATTTTCTGGCCATGTTCGTCCGTGCCCGTGAGAAAAAATGTGTCATAGCCTTTTAGCCTGAAATACCTGGCCGCACTGTCGGCTATGATAGTGGTGTAGGCATGGCCGATATGTGGCACGTCGTTGACATAGTAAATCGGTGTAGTTATATATTTTTTAGAACTCAAATCCGCCCCCTTCGCCTTTATTCATACTTAGATATACCGCGTTTACGTACTCTTTTCTAATCTCGCATTTCAATATCTTTTCGCACTCCATACAGCTTTCAACCCCCTTTTGCCTTTGGCATTTTTTCAGCTCCTGCAGCTTCATCTCCAGGTTCTTCTCAAACCTGTCTATCTCTTTACTTTGGGACATTGTAAAACTCCCTAACTCTTTCTATCTCATATTTTGAGCCGAAAAAACAGGGCGTCGTCTCGTGAATCTCGGAGCAGGGCAGCTCCAAAAGCCTGTGCCCCACATCGTCGATAGCCTCGCCTCCGGCCTTTTCATAAATCAGGGCAAAAGGAAACACCTCGAAAAGTTTTCTAAGTTTGCCTTTGGGCTTGTCTTTGGTTCCCGGATAGCTGAAAAGGCCTCCTCCTTTTATGAGAATCTGATGCAAATCTGGAACCATGCCGCCTGAGTATCTGAGTCTGTAGCCCTCGTTGAAAAGGGTTTCTATCAGTTTTTTATGGTGTGGATACCACTCCTTTTGGGTGCCTCCCGGAGCGTTTATCCTGCCCTTTTCTTCCAGCATAATCTCGTGCATATAGACGAACTCCCCATCTTTTAGCACAAAACGCTCCACCCTCAAAGAGGCCAGCACAAGCTCAACTCTCGGGCCGTAAACCACATAGGCGCTGGCTATGAGGTTGGGTCCTTTGAAGCTGT
>JAMOUF010000343.1 GCA_027068245.1 Campylobacterales bacterium
CCGGATAAAGGTTTTGAAAAAATCTATCATCTCCTCATGCAAATTGGCCTCCAGATGCTCATCGCTGTCGAAAACCAGCACATCGCCCCTTTGGCATACATTCGAGATGTTTCGCACATCCTCCACCCCCACGCTCTTTCTTATGCCAAGCTCTTTTAAATAGCTTGCCGCCCGAAAATCGGTGGTCATAAAGTATACGTCGTCGAACTCCTTTGCCAGCGCCGCAGACCTTCTGAGCCTGTCCAAATCACCCCGATGGTCCGTTCTGGCATAAAAATATATTCTCATATCTTTCCTTTTTCCTTCATCTTTATATAAATATGGAGTATCTCCAGTGCCGCTGGCGTTATTCCACTGATTTGGGAGGCGTTGAAAAGCGTTTTGGGCTTGAACTTTTTAAGTTTCTCCTTAACCTCGTTGCTAAGACCGCTTATGGCGTCAATATCCAAATCTTTTGGAATCTTTACGCTCATCAAATCCCGCATCCTGTCTATCTGCTCTTTTTGCTTCTTGATATACTGGTGATATTTGGCCTCTATTAGAATCTGCTCTTTTGCCTCTTTGGAAAACTCCTTCAAAGCCGGTGCGATACGCTCGAGTTTCTCCATATCGAAAGTGGAGCGTGAGACCAGATTTTTCAAACTGGTTTTGTCGTTGATTTTTTCCTCGCCTATAGAGTGCAAAAACTCCAGGTTCTCCTTTGTAGGGGTCAAAAAATTTTTCTCAAGAAACTCAAGCCCTCTTTTTATCTCCTCTTTTTTCCTTACCATCTTAAAATAGCTGTCCTCATCTATCAGGCCAAGGTTTCGGCCATATCCCATCAGCCTCAAATCGGCGTTGTCCTCCCTTAGAAGGAGCCTGAACTCCGCCCTGCTGGTAAACATCCTATATGGCTCTTTCGTACCCTTAGTAACCAGGTCGTCTATCAACACGCCTATATAGGCCTCATCCCGCCTAAGTATAAGCGGCTCTTTTTCCTGCAGGGCCAAAGCGGCGTTGATACCGGCCATCAACCCCTGGGCCGCAGCCTCTTCGTATCCGGTTGTGCCGTTTATCTGGCCGGCCAGATAGAGCCCTTTTATCTTTTTGGTCTCCAGGGTGTGATACAGCTCCGTAGGGTCCACATAGTCATACTCGATGGCGTAACCGTATCTGACTATCCTGGCGTTTTCCAGCCCCTTGATACTTCTTATCATCTCCT
>JAMOUF010000344.1 GCA_027068245.1 Campylobacterales bacterium
GCATCTTCATAGCTGTTCCATCCCCAGTTTACTTTTATAAACATTATTCCAGCCGCTTTTGCGGCCTCCTCGTCGGTCTTTCCGTCACCTATGAGCGCAGTCTCTTCCCTTTTTGCCCCAAAATAGTCCATTATCTTGAAAATCATATCCGGAGCTGGTTTTGGCCGCTCCACATCGTCGGCGCAGACGATTATCTCGAAATATTTTTTCAAATCCAAAGCCTCCAGAATCTGCATCGCAGACTCTCTGTGGGCATTTGTGGCAAGAGCCAGGCGGAAATAGGGTTTTATCTCTTCCAAAAGCTCTTTTATACCGGTATAGACCACGGTCTGCTTTTTATGGTTTTTCGAGTAGTACTCCCTAAACCACTCCAGGTGTTCTTGCCTATACTCCTCCACCCCGTAAAAAAATCTGGGTTTGTCTATTTTGGTATCGTTTACGGCTTCCAAAATGGTCTTTTTATCCATCTTTGGAAGACCCAGTTTCTCTCTGACATAGTTGATAGAGTTGCTTATAATCGCCGAGCTGTCTATTATTGTGCCGTCCATATCAAAAATCAGATATTTTATCATCCGCTCTCCATTTGATTTAATGTCTAAAGAGTAGTAAAATACCAAAAAAACATAAAGAGGATATTAATGCAAAAAATCAGAAACATTGCCGTAATCGCTCACGTCGACCACGGAAAGACCACGCTTGTGGATGAACTACTAAAACAGTCCGGAACCATAGAGGCCCATAAAGAGCTGGCCGAGAGGGCGATGGACAGCAACGAGCTGGAAAAAGAGAGAGGTATAACCATACTTTCCAAAAACACCGCTATAAGATACGGAGATTTTAAAATCAACATTATCGACACTCCCGGGCACGCCGATTTTGGAGGCGAGGTTGAGAGGGTTTTGAAGATGGTGGATGGTGTTTTGCTTTTGGTGGATGCCCAGGAAGGAGTTATGCCCCAGACCAAATTCGTGGTAAAAAAGGCAATAAGCCTGGGATTGAAACCTATTTTGGTAATCAACAAGATAGACAAACCTGCCGCCGAGCCGGAGAGAGTGGTGGATGAGGTTTTCGACCTCTTTGTGGCAATGGACGCTTCCGAAGAGCAGCTTGACTTTCCAATCCTCTACGCAGCTGCCAGGGAGGGGTATGCCAAGTGGAGCCTAGAGGATGAAAACAAGGATATGACCCCGCTTTTCGAGGCGATTATCGAGCATGTTCCATCTCCCAAAGGGAGTGCGGAAAATCCCGCCCAGGTGCAGGTTTTTACCCTCGATTACGACAACTATGTGGGAAGAATAGGAATAGCCAGGATTTTTAACGGAAAAGTCAAAAAGGGTGACGATTTGCTGCTGGTAAAAGCGGATGGAGAGGAAAAGAGGGGAAAAATATCGAAGCTCATCGGATTTTTGGGACTCAACAGAATGGATATAGACGAGGCCGAAGCCGGAGATATCGTGGCTGTGGCCGGATTTGAGAGTATAGATGTGGGTGATAGTCTGGTAGACCCTTCCAATCCTATGCCACTGGACCCTTTGCATATAGAAGAGCCCACGCTTAGCGTATATTTCAGCGTCAACGACTCCCCTTTGGCCGGACTTGAGGGAAAATATGTAACCAGCAACAAGCTCAAAGAGAGGCTTTTGAAAGAGGTTGAGACAAACATCGCCATGAGAGTGGAAGAGGTGGGAGAGGGCCGTTTTAAGGTCAGCGGCAGGGGAGAGCTGCAAATAACCATCCTTGCCGAGAATATGAGAAGGGAAGGTTACGAATTTTCCATATCGAGGCCCGAGGTTATCATAAAAGAGGAGAACGGCGTCAGACTGGAGCCCTTTGAATATCTTGTAGTGGACGTTCCCGAGGATTTCAGCGGTACGGTCATCGATAAACTGGGACGCAGAAAAGCTGTTATGAGCGCTATGAACCCGATGGACGAGGGATATGTTAGAATAGAGTTTGAGATACCCGCACGAGGGCTTATAGGTTTTAGAAGCGAGTTTTTGACCGATACCAAAGGGGAGGGGGTTATGAATCACTCCTTTTTGGATTTCCGCCCTTTTGTGGGAGAGGTGGAACATAGGAAAAACGGGGCGCTCATATCTATGGAGAGTGGAAAAGCCCTGGCTTACGCCCTGTTTAACCTTCAAGAAAGAGGTGTGCTTTTTATCGAACCGGGCACCGAGGTCTATGTTGGAATGATTATAGGCGAGCACAGCAGACCCAACGATTTGGAGGTCAACCCGATAAAAGGAAAAAACCTTACAAACGTTAGGGCAAGTGGCAGCGACGACGCCATCAAGCTTACCCCGCCTAAAAAGATGAGCCTTGAAAAAGCCCTGGAGTGGATAGAAGAGGACGAACTTGTGGAAGTCACTCCAAAGAGTATCCGGATAAGAAAGCGCTATTTGGATCCTCATGTCAGGAAGAGGATGGCTAAACAGAAAAAATAAAGGATGAGCGATGGGAAGAGTCGGCGAGATAAAAAAAATCATATCCCAGGCCAAAGAGCTGGTTGAGGAGTGCAAAAAGGACCTTGTGGAGAAGGTGGAGGAGTATAACATCTCACTGGATGAGTTTCAAAGGCAAAAGGAGATAATCAAAACCTCCACTATAGACGATGTGGAAGAGGTTTTGGATGAGATTGATAACCTGCCCGAGAATCCTTACCAGGTGGAGGTTGTGGAGGAGGATATGGAGAGGCTCGAACCTGTCGAGATACCTGAGGTTTACGAGGTTGAAGAGCCAATATCCGGATTTTTCAAAGCCAAGTTTTTCGGTTTCATAGCCTTTTTACTCTCTTTGCTTGCCTTTTTGACAGTCGCTCTGGTTATGAAACGGTATGATTTGACCGCCCTAAATCTCCAGAACTGGCAAAAATACATTGAAGACGGGTTCAATTTTTACAGCTCCCTTTTGTTGCAGACATCCGACACTTCGCCTATCGTTGGCGGAATTGTCATAACCGCACTCTCTTTTGCCGTTGGGTATCTGGTATATTTCATCGTAGTCCACTCTGCCGCTTCAAAAAACCTCCAAAGGGCCAGGGAGATTTTTGAGGAGGCGAAAGAGTGGGTTGAGAGGCAAAAAGAGTTTATAGAGAGATTGAAAGAGAGAATATCTTTTTTAAAAGATACGAATCACACTTTGGAGGGTTTGAGAATTTTTGGAGAGGAGTTCGCCTCCAGAGGAAAAAGAGACATCTTCTTCGAGGGCAGGGATTTTGAGGGTTTCAGCCAGATAGCCAAGGATGAGATACTTTCTTTGCAAAAACTCGATTTGGAGCTTAATACGGCCGCAAAACTCGAACTGTATGTAGAGGGGGACGATATAGCCTCCGTCGTTAAATCGAGGATAGATGAGATGAAAGAGCTGATAAATTCACTCAAGGCCAAAATATATGGATGAGTGCAGGGCCGCATTGGAGTTCAGGCACGCCTGCAAGATTTTCGACACCTCCAGAAAGATAGAGGATGAGGATTTACTCTACATTTTGGAGGCTACAAGGCTCTCTCCAAGCTCTTTTGGAATGGAGCCCTGGAGATTTTTGGTTATTGAAAATCAGCAGATAAAAAAAGAGCTTCAACCCCTTTGCTGGAATCAAAAACAGATAACTACCTGCAGCCATTTAGTCGTGATAAAAAATCAAACAGGGCTGGTTCAGGATGATGAGTATATCTGGAAAATGTTTAAAAGAAGAGGGCTTGACGAAGAGGCTACAAAAGCTTATATTCAAAAATATAAAAGCTTTTTGAAACTTCAGGATATTGACTGTTGGACATCCAAACAGTGCTATATTGCCATGGAGACTATGCTTCTGGCCGCCGCTTTTAAAAAGATAGACAGCTGTCCTATTGAGGGTTTTGAAAGAGAGAAGGTGGAAGAGTATTTGGGGCTTGACAGTTCCAAAGAGAGGGTGGCTATAATTGTTGCTTTGGGTTACAGGCTCAAAGAGGCTCCCAAGAAAAATAGACTCCCTTTGGAGGAACTGGTCGAGTTTAGATAGAGGGTTATCCCTCTATCTTTGCAGCTTCTTCTTCAGCCTCTTTTGCAATAAGGCTTACTGCGAAAAAGTAGCCTGCAATAATTGAGATAATCGCTAAAATGAGTGCCAAAATACTCTTTTTGATAACAAACAGATATACTACTCCCAATATTATAAGCAATAATACTACTAAAGCGTATTTCATTGGTTCTCCTTTACTGGTGGAACTACTTCATTTGTTTGAATCAAAGCAGGCTTGTATATATCAATCAGTCCTTTTACTCCAAAGCTCATAACGATGTTATACAGGAACAAAATAAAGGCTAACAGTAGCATACCTCCGCAAATCCCGGCCAATATCATATAAGTGTTATATTCTCCATTAAGATACAAAGCTCTTCTTAACATACCGTCCATTCCAGCCATTCCCATAAACGCTCCCATTCCTATTCCACCTATTAGGTGTAGCCAAAAATGCAAGTTTGCGAGTTTTTGACTGTAAAGCTTTACCGAGTTGTTTGTAAGAATTGGCAGCAAGATGTAAATAGCGCTGTAAAGCGTCATGGTAAGTCCTACCAGGATAGCTACGTGCACGTGAGTTCCTATAATCCACTGTGTATTATGCAATACTCTGTTCATTCCAAGGTCCGCTTGAATAATTCCGGCAGGAACCGCCAACATAAATCCCAAAATTCCACCAAGCAGAAATTTTAGCTCATTGCTCATTTTAAGCGGTCGTGCTCTCCATAGAGTTACAAGAGTAATAAACACTGCAATTCCTTGGGTAATGAGCTCAAAAGCCGTTACCATCTCTCCACTGACCACTTTTAAAATGTTTGGCTGACCCTGGTCACTCATTAGGTGGTGTGACCATACGGTCCAGGATACTACCATCTCAATAAAAAGTGCGGCTCTTGCTATA
>JAMOUF010000345.1 GCA_027068245.1 Campylobacterales bacterium
GCACCTCTTAAAGCCAAAGCCAAAAATCCGGTTCTTGTATTCATCCAGCCGCCCCTGTGGCCTATCGTTCCTGCCCTCCAAAGATAGGTGGCTATTCTGTCACCGGCATCGATAAACATCTCCCAAAGCTCTTCGAGCTTATACTCCTGCCCCTCTATCTTGCACTCTTTGGCTACGAATTCGGTGGTATAAGGGGAGTAAAGCTCTCTTAAAAGCTCTATGAAACTTTCGTAACTCTCATCTTTTGGAAGGTTTTTGATATAGCCTCTCTCTTTGATAAAGTTGAGATAGTCTCTGTTTCTCATCAACTTCTTCCAGTTAATCCAGTTTTTCACAAAATCGTGGTCTACCAGGTCCTCTCCGTTTTTATCCTTCTCGTTCAGGGTTCTGTTCGCAAGCCACAGATAGAGCGCAGCTTCCGTCCCAGGCCATATCGGCAGCCACAAATCGGCCATACCTGCGGAGTTTGAAAGCCTTGGGTCGATAACCACCATCTTGGCCCCACGCTTTCTGGCATCGGCTATGAGCCCCGCGCTTTGCTGGAAGTAGTGTCCCGCATCGGCGGCATGCGAGGACTGCAAAAATATCAGTTTGGCATTGGCCCAGTCCGGAGAGTTTCTATCGTCGTTGGCCCACTGGATGCTTCCCTGTCTCGCACCCGCGCTACAGATGTTGGTATGGGAGTCATATCCGTCAAATCCAAAGGTGTGCGGCACCCTGTTTCCAAAACCGTTCTCGTTTGGCCGCCCCACATGGTAGATAAACTGCTTTTTGGCCTCTTCGCTGCCATCTTCCAAAAGCTCTCTGATTTTGGCGCCAATCTCTTTCATGGCGTCATCCCAGGTCACCCTGACCCATTTGCCCTCTCCTCTTTTACTTCCAGGAGCCCTTCTTATAGGAAAGGGGATTCTATCCGGGTCATACATCTGGCTCCAGGTTCCATAACCTTTGGCGCAGTTTCTACCACGGCTGGCGCTGTGAAGAGGGTTACCCATATATTTTTTGACGACCATGCTCTTTTTATCCACCCATGCGGTAAGCCCGCATCCGGCCTCACAGTTGCTGCATACCGTAGGAACGATGATATAGTCGTTTACATATATTCCATCCGGATTGTCCTCGCTTCTAACGCCTTTTCTCTCTATACCGCCCCTTTTCCAGTCGTTGCCGTCAAGTTCCTGAAAGTCGTCCCACTCATCCAGCGGCGGATAGAAAGAGAGGGTTTTGGGAGTGTTGGTAAATTTTCCAACCTCTTCGCCGCTGGCCTCGGCAATGGTGCTGAAAACCCCTTTGCTTACAGCCACACCGGCTAGAGCAGCGGCCGTTCCTTTTAGAAAATTTCTTCTGCTTTCAATAAATCCCATCTTCTCTCCTTAGCTTAGAGGTAATAGTTGTGGAATAATCAACCACACATGTTTTGTAATATAAAGACCTACTATGGCACTGACGCTGGCCAGCAGCAGCAAAGAGCTGCTTCTTGATTTCAAACTCAGATATACCAAAACCATAGGTATGATAAAGGCTATCCACTGTCCGGCCCAGAACATCACATGGTACGGTCCACTATCTTTTACATAGGCCAAAATCGCCTCTACCTCTTCGGCTTTCATATGTCCGAAGTAGTATTCGCCCATATAGATTACAAAACTCAAAAAGGCACTGGCACCCAAAATGATAGCCAGGTCTCTTTTCACCTCATAGCTCCATTTGTAACCGATTATCAAAAATACCGCGCTTCCTGTCAACAAGGCCGCAAGCAGCATCTGGATAAGTTCGGTTGGCGTCTGCCAAAGCTCCCTGGCAGTAGCTTCTCCCATAATGGTAGCGGTATACATCGTAACCGGAATAGCCAAAACCACAGCTGCTTTAAGCAGTTTGTTGTATAACTCGTCGTTTAGCCACTTGGACTCCAAAATGGCTACCAAAAATTTGGGAAGTTTTCTTTTATGCTTCAACAGCGGCTCTTTCAAAGCGATAATCAGCATCAAAAACACCACGCCGGTAAACAGCGTAGCAAGCCACGCACCCACCGTTATGGCGCTGGTCCAGTGCGGATGGGCGAATATGTGCCACATTCTAAATGGCTGATGCAAATCGAGCAGCGTAAAGAGCAGGAATATATTCAAAAAGACAAAGGAGATTACCGGCATCCAAAACTTCACATCTTTTCCAACCTCTTTGGAGTATCTCGCCAGCAGATAGGCCCCCACGAATATCACGCCGGTCCCGATACTTTTGGCCCACATATTAAGAGTAATCATCCAGCCCCAGATTACCTGGGGAATCGGAACGTCCAAAGTTACAATCGCGTTAGTCGCCGCTACAGTATGCTCTACCATTAGTGACCTCCTATATGGTCTAGATGAGTTATTTTGTTAAACAGGTTGTAACCCTCTTCTCTTTTGCTGGCAAGCGGATTTAGGTGAACCTCTCCGCCTCCAACGTAAAAATGTTTCGGCTTGGTGTTTTTCTCTGGTTTTCTGACCTGAACGCCGCCATCTTTTTGATGTCTCATGATATACTGGGATATATGGCTGGCGGGGTCGTCCAAATCACCGAATATGTTCGCCTCCACAGGACAGGCCACGACACACGCGGGCATCATCTCACTGGCTATCCTGTGGGCGCAGTAGGTACACTTGTCGGCGGTGTTGGTTACCGGGTCCATGTATATGGCGCCGTAAGGACAGGCCATCATACATCCGGCACATCCGATACAGCGCTCCTTGTCGATGTTTACAATCCCGTTTTCGAGATAGTGCAGCGCGCTTACCGGACATATCCTCTCACAAGGAGCGTCTTCGCAGTGGTTGCACCTAAGGGGAGTGTATGTCCTTTTCGTCTCCGGGTAAACCCCCACGTCAACATACTTCACCCTAAGCCTCCAACTCTTCAAAGGCACTTGGTTTTCCACTTTGCACGCAACCTCACAACCCTTACAACCCATACAGAGGTCGAGGTCGACCAAGAAGCCAAGTTTCATATAAACTCCTTTAATATAAGCTCTGCTTTTGTTAAGCATAAGCTACTAAAATAACGGTACCACCGCTATTTAGCAGTTATTTATAGTCTAACATTTATTGCTTAACTTATGCTAAAAAAGTAATAAATTCTTATAATTCTACAGGGAGTTCAGATAGAAGTGATACAAAAAGAGAAAATGATAAAAAAAATTTATATACTCATTTTGAAAAACTTAAGCAAGGTTTTTGATTTTTGAGAGATAGCTGTATTTCATATCCAGCTCGAAACTCTCGTTCGTAGGATACTCATATCCAAAAACCTCTCTCCAAAGGGAGTGGTCCTCCATACACATATAGAAAAAGACCTCTTTATGCCAGGGTTTCAACCCCTCATAGGCACTTTTGAAAAGCTCCTTTTTTATACTCTTTGGATAGGAGAGTTTGCCCGCCGCGTCCGTTAGGGGCATCTGAAGGATTTTACTTTTAAAGCCCCTTTTTCTTAGCTTTTTTATAACGGGTTTTATGAAGGTTAGCGTTCCCAAAGAGACCATCGCCACCTTTTTTGAATCAAACTCCCCCAAAAGCCTTTTGAATATCTCCCCATAATCTTCTTGCCACCCCTCATACCATATCATCGGATGGAAGTGAAAACCTACAAGCCTGCCGGCATCGTGTATCTTTTTGGCGGCTTTTAACCTCTCATCCAAAGAGGCGGTAAGCCTCTCCTCGGCGTCTATCACCTTTTGTGGATTGAGGCTCCATGTCACTATTATATTTTTTGGATACTCCTTTTGCAGCAGATAGCCCACGTTGTCGCTTTTGGTTTTCAGCTCCAGTATCGCATTGGGGTTTTTACGGGCGAACTCTATCAGCGCATCCAACACCCCTCCCCTGTTCCCCCACATTAGACTGTCGCTGCTCTGCCCCGTGCCTATATGGTAGATTTCATCCTTGTCAAGAGTGATGTTTAAAAGCTTCTCTTTTATGCGGGTGTTGAAAGTGATGGTATCTTCGTTGTAGAAACTCTGTATAGAGCAGTAGCTGCAGTCAAATCCGCAGGACTCCACCATATCCAGCGTCCAGAGGTTGCAACACCTGGTTTTGGGGCTGGCTACGGGGCACATACCAAAACCAAGCTCTTTATCCACGGCTTCAAAGCGGATTTTGTGGGTCTTGTCCTTGTCGATATGAAAATTATCGTAGCTTTTCAGGGACGCTTTTATATTTTCATATCTTGATTTCACCTCTTTTAACTGGCTCTTCTTATCCCTGGCGCCGTTCCAGATATCCTCCAGCCTCCCTTCTTTCCACATCCGCAAATCCACGGCCATATCGCAAAGCTCTTTTATCTCGTAAGCCGAGAGCCTGAGCTCATAGGCTTTTTTCTCTATAAACTCCCGGTCCAAATTATCCAGGGAGTCAAAGAGGGAGTTTTTCGCCTTGGCCTCAAAATCGTATATCTTCACCTAAGCAGCATACCTCTCAACATAAAATAGAACATCGCGGCGAGCGTGGCCGCTGCGGGCACCGTGATAAGCCAGGCAGCCACTATCATCTTCAGCGCGCTTCTTTGGACCAATTCATGCTTTTTGATGGCTTTGATAGCCTTTTTCTCAATCTTCGTCAGCTTTATCTCACCCTCTACAAGCTCGGCCAGAACCTCTTTTTCCTTGTTGATTTTCTCAATCAAAGCCTTTACCAAAAAGGGGTCCGCTTTTTTGGGGTCGCCCAAAGCCTCCAGAGCCTTCTCGTATTCGGCCAGTTTCTCCATCTCATCTTCCAAGTGGGCCTTTTTAAACTCCTCATTAAGTTCTTGCTCGCTCTTTTGCTCTCTCTCTTTTAGCCGCATCAGATACTCTCTTAAAAACCCCACTCCAAAAATTCCGCCCACGGCTATGTGGGTGGAGCTTACGGGAAGCCCCAGTGCGGAGGCTATG
>JAMOUF010000346.1 GCA_027068245.1 Campylobacterales bacterium
GACTACATCCTCACAAACTCCACCGTAACCCACAGGGCGGTTCTAAAAACGAAAGATGGAAGAGAGTTTGAAGTTTTCGTAAACGTAAACCAGCTTTACGGTCTGGAGTATAAAAACTTCTATCTCGTCACATTTGAGCCTAACGCTTATGAGGAGTGCTTTACCCAGCCTCCATCGGATACCAAAGTCTCCTCCGATACTTTTCTTGTAAAAAAGGCCGAGCCCTCATTTGAAAATAAAGAGGTGGAGATACGGCCGCAGGCGAAAGAGTTTGAAAAACCGGACCTGGAAAAAATCAGCGAAGAGCTGAATTTAAGCCAGGATATAGTATTAGACTTTATCAAAGAGTTCATAAACCACTCCTTGGAGAGGGTGGAGGAGATAAACAAGGCTATAAACAGTGGCGATGTGGAAAAGTTAAAAAATATTATCCACACACTAAGGGGCGTCAGCGCCAACCTGCGCCTAAAACCGGCCGTGGAGATTCTCAAAAAAAGCAAAAACGCACAGGATTTGGACCAGCTAATCGATATTTTGGAGGAGTTTTACAGCTATATCCTCTTTTTAGCCAAAGAGCTTGATATAAATATAGACAAAGAGATAGTGTTGAAAAAAATAGTCAAAACCCAAATAGAGCAGCCTAAAGAGAGTTCACAATATGAGGATACAGCTTTAAACGCAGCCAAAATCGAGCCTAAAATCGAAGAGGCAACGAAGGAGCTTGGTATCTCCCTGGATGAGTACAGGGAGTATCTAAAAGAGCTGATAAACGAGATAAAACTAAACCTTGCGTACAACAACTTCAACGAGCTGCACAAGCTCGCATCCTTTGCCAGAAACCTCTATTTGCAAGAGTGCGCCAGATACCTCGATCAAGTCAGCGTAAATCAAAACCCCCAGCTGGTTAGGCAGTGCATAAACGACCTGGAACAGCTTAAAAAAGAGCCCAACCCATTTACAGTCACAAAAGAGGATCTGGAGGATTCTCTGCGCCAGATACAGATTGACAAAAAAGATTTTACCGAGATCATAGAAGATCTTATAATAGAACTAAAAACGCTCAAAGATATAAAGATGAAAAAAGAGAAGTTCCTTAAAAAGACAAAACAGCTAAAAAGTATAGCCGAGAGTCTAAGGCTTGGCAATCTGGTGCTGCTTATGAATAACGTATTATCCAACTACCCCTTGGATA
>JAMOUF010000347.1 GCA_027068245.1 Campylobacterales bacterium
TCTTATGGCCCTTTTTAGCATCGGTAAAATTCCAACCGGCTCCAAAGACCCCTTTGGGCTCAGGCGGGCGGCAAACGGCGTCATAAAGATAGCCATAGCCAAAAACCTACATTTCGACATCAGCCGTTTCGACAGATTTTTAAAAGAGTACAGGCCATTTGATACGAAACTGCTGGAGAACTTTTTTATCGAAAGGCTATATCAGTTTTTCGATGTGAACCCCTCTTTGATAAAAGCCGTGATAGCCAGTGGCGAGAGGGATTTGGTGGAGATTGCAAAAAAGGTGGAGGCTTTGAGAAACATCGTGGATTTGGCCGATTTCAAAGAGAACTTCACCACATTCAAGCGGGTAGCGAACATAGTCAAGGATGTGGACCTAAGCTCTTTGAGCGTTGATGAGAGGCTCTTTGAAAAGGGTGAGGAGAGAGAGCTATATGAGGCCTATAAAGATATCCAAAGCCGCGAGTTTTCCGGATACGAGGAGAAACTGGAGGCGATGTTTGGCCTAAAAGACAAAATAGACAGCTTTTTTGACAACGTTTTGGTGAACGTAGAGGATGAGAGGCTTAAGAGAAACCGAAAAAACCTTATCGGTTCGGTTTACGAAGGCTTTAAAGATATAGCCGACATCAAAGAGATATCGATTTGACGGATTTTCTGGTTATCGGCTCAGGTTCCGCCGGCGCACATACGGCCTATTTTTTGAAAAAGGCCGGATACAAAGTGGTTGTGGCCGACAGACTTGGCATCGCCCAGGGAGCCAGCCGCGCCGCCGGCGCCTTTGTCTCACCCAGGCTGGGACGGGGCGGGATTTTACAAAGAGTTACCAACGAAGCTTTCAGATTTGCCATCCGGTTTTATAAACAAAACTTTCCCCACCTCTTTTTTCAAACCGGTATTTTGAGAATTCCAAAGGATGAGGCAGACGCCGAAAAATTCGAGGGTTATAAAGAGTTTATCGATGTGGAGCACAAGGTTTTAACGCCAAACGAGATAGATTTTTTAAAGCCCTATGCCACAGAAGAGGGCGCCATACTCTTTCCAACGGGCGGCGTAGTGGAAGCGGCTTCTCTTTGTGAGGCCCTGTTGGAGGGGGTGGAGTTTAGAGAGATTGAAATAGATAAAATTGAGAAAAACGGCGAGGGATTTGTCTGTGGTGATATCGAGGCTAAAAACGTGATAATAGCC
>JAMOUF010000348.1 GCA_027068245.1 Campylobacterales bacterium
GAAGAAAAAAGCCGTTGCCCCCGCTCTCTATGGCCGCAATAGCCCAGGCTCCAAGGATAACGGGCCAGCTTAGAGCCAGACCCGCCAGCGCAAGGGTAAAATCAAAGGCTCTTTTTATCAGCTGCTCTCTCTTTTTCATTTGAGTCTGTATATTTTCATCCAGGGACTTGAAACCACAGGCTCGAACAGATTTTTGTCATAATCGTCAAAAAAGTATAGTTTAAAAAATAGAGAATCCGTATAGAAACTGTCGGTTATGACTCCCTCCCCAAAACTTCTGTTTACTATCACATCCAGTCCCTGTTTGGCGATATTTTGTTTTTTTACGTAACTTTTACCACTCTTATCAAAAGATACGATATAGAAATTTCTAACGGGAATATCCCTGTCACCAAATTTTATGACAGCCTTTGTCAAATCGACACCAAGACTTCCTATATATAGCGTTTTTCCCTTCTGTGTGATACGGTTTTTGTAAAAGAAATGCCTTTTATAGAGTTTGCCGCTGTTTAAATCCCTTTGGCTAAACATAGCCACTGTCGGGAAGATGTTTAACATCCTATGAGGCAGCATTATATATATATCCCTATCGAGTTTTATATCTTTTTTATCAATGGAGAGCTCCTCGAAAAAGTCATCCACGCTTACAGGTTTTCCATCCTTTACAAAAAGCTGTGGCGCCACAGTTTTGTTGGTCTCCACATATTTTTTTATCGAAAGCTTCGAGAGATTGTAAGCCAGAGTCTGTGAAGGAGTTGTAAGGATTTTCGATACCAAAAAGTTGTCCTCGTTATGTTTTCCCCCGTCAATGAGCGTATTTACATCGGCATAGTACCAGATAGGATAGCCGTAATCCCACCAGGTAATGACATAATCTTTTGGAGAGGACTTTTTGTTAAGCTCATCCAAAAGCGCTACCTCGCTTTTGTAAAAGGTGGTGGGTGTCAGATATGGACGGCTTTTTAGAGGATAAAAACTTTTGATACTGTCAAGCCAGCTGACTTTTTGGCAGCATCCTGTGATATGGGTGATATTTGGAAGCAGAACCAATACTGACCCAAACACGGCTATTGCATAAGATACTTTTCTGTTTTGAATTTTTTCTCCAAGCCAGATAAAAAAGTAAACGGCGCTCAAAGCGGCAATCGGCACGGCATAAACGGTAAACCTAAGCCCGCCCC
>JAMOUF010000349.1 GCA_027068245.1 Campylobacterales bacterium
GACAAAAGCCTGAACCTGAAATATCCAAGGGGCTTTTCAAAAGATAGTTTCAATATCTTTTACACAACCAGACTCTTTTTTAAAAAGGGCTCCATCTTGGCCGAAGTAAAACCTTATGAAGGTTCCAAAAACGCTGGAATCCTCTGGCATCTAAGAGACAAAAACAACTATCAGTTCGCCCTTGTAGATAGCAAAAACGCGCTGTTGATAGTGGGTGATGTAAAAGATAGAAAAGTAACGAAGAGATTGAAAAAGAGGGTAGAGCTGAAAAAGGGGTGGCAAACCCTAAAAGCAGTTTTCGACGCCAACCGAACCACCATCTATCTAAACGGCAAAAAAGCAGCCCTTATAACCAACTCCTTACACGAAGGTGGAGCCGGCGTCATATCCGGGGGCGATACGAAAGCTCTGTTTGACGATATAACAATCAGGGCATATCAAGATACTTTATAAGCCCCATACCTTTGTGTATGACGTCGGGAAAGGTAAGCACCCTGGTGCCGCCATATTTGAGCCTGAAAATATTTAGCGCGTCCTTGTTTCTAACGGGTATCAAATCATCCCCTTTGGGACCCACCATCCGGCTGCCAAACAGATACAAAGCCCCCTCCGCCTTGATCCAGTCACCGCTTAGAAAATCCTTCACATAGAGATTTTTAAAATCCAGTTCGCTTTTTATATTGTATTCGGGATAGTCAAAGGGACGCAGATAGAAGGCGAACATCGACTTTGGGCAGCAAAATCTTATCTCTTTACCATTTTTCAAAACAATTTTGGCCTCGAACCTGGGATGTTTACTAATATCGATATGATAAACAGGGTCCAATACCGGTTTTGGTGTCTGTTGGGTTTTTTCACCCTGCGTGGCACCCATCAACGACAAAACGAACAGCAGTGCCAGTAAAATTCCTCTCATAACTCCTCCTATAACAGATCTTTCTTTTTGAAAAAATAGTATCCAAGATACGCGAAAAGCGCCCCTAAAAAGAGCGGATAAAGAATTGCGTAAACCAAAAACATCTTTTTACCGAATGTATCGAGCAGATAGTATGCCACCGGACCCATCACGGTCAGTTCAGGGTCAAAAAGTGCAATCGCACCCACCCTAAACACCTCCAGCGGGTTCAACAGAGCTATCGATATGATAAACTCGTCACTCCATCTGTTTTGCAGCATAAGTCCAATCAGGGCTATATCTATAAAGGCCAAAAGCACTATCCAGACCACGAAACTGCTCCCCAGAGCCACATCGTGACTTTTGACTATGGTGGATATAAAAAAGGCAATTCCCAAAAATACGGCACAAAGCGCAAAAACGAAGGCGCTGTAAATCAACAGCACATTCCACGGTATCTCAGCACCTTTGAACGCACCCCACACCACACCCAAAACGAGAGCCAGAAGGACCGGGAAGAAGGTAATGGTAAACCTCCCTATCATCTTGCCCCAGTAGTAGTCTCTAAGAGATATGGGAAAAGATAGCATATACTCAAGAATGGCGCTCTCCCTGTCGGCGCTTATGGACTTTACGGTGGTTATAAGGATAAAGATTGGAAGTATGACGATGGTTACTTGCATATATACCAAAAGCAGCCGGCTCAAACCCGTAAACCCCATAACCACACTGTCTGTGATACCCGTTACGAAAAAGAGCGCCATCAGGGCTCCAAAAACCAGCAGATAGACAAAAAACCACCTGCTCCTTATAGACTCTTTTATGTCAAGTTTCGCTATCAGACCCAGATTCTTCATTTTATCTCTTTTTTAATATCTTCATAACTTAAACAGCTACCGTTGCTTTCATCTTTTACGGCCCCATATCCGTAACCCATGGGAGTTAAAAAATCCCTTTTGAAACAGGCCTTTTTGGCATCGATCCATCTTCCGGTTTTTGCGTCAGTTATCCAGATTTTTTTAAATTTTATATCCGGATGCTCAAGCCTTTGCCATAGAACGAGACACCCTATGTCATCGAATCTATAGACCCTGTTTCTCTCATCTATGCCCTGAACTGCGAATTTTCTGTCACTTATAGCCATTTTACACCGCTCACACATATCCCTGTCCCAGTGCATCTTGGCCGGCTCTTTGGTAAAATCCTTTTTCTCACACCCCAAAAAGAGCAACAGAGCCAGTAAAAGAATCCTATACGCCAACTCTTCTATCCTCCACTATCTTTCCCAAATCCATATAAATCTCCCTGTTTACCAGCTTCTCCACCTCCTCCAGCCTGTGGGTGATGAAGATGGTGGAAACATCGCTGTCAAGCTCGCTTAAAAGGGCGTAAAACTTCTCCCTGGCCTTTGGGTCCAGGTTTGCCGTAGGCTCGTCAAATATCAAAATATCGCTCTTTTTGGCCAAAGCGATTGCTATGAGCATCTTCTGCTTCATCCCGCCACTGAGCTTGAAAAAGGGTTTTTGAAGGTTCTTCTCCACATCCAGGTCCATCCTGGCCGCCTCCTCTTTTATGCTCTCCTGCTTTACATCGGAACTTTTGGAGACAAATTCCAAAAGCTCCGATATGGAGAGCTTTATAGGAGGCGGAGTCTGGGGGATGAAACTGATGTTTTTTAGCACCTTCACTCGCTCTTTGGTAGGATGATATCCTTTGACTCTTATTTCGCCGCTGTCAAGATGGTAAAAACCCAGTATCGCTCTAACCAGCGTGGTTTTACCGGCCCCGTTGGGTCCCATCAGGGCTATTTTGTCACCTTTTTCGATAGTCAGATTCACATGGTCCAGCACATTCGTATCCAAAAATCTCTTTACCGCATCTTTTACTTCTATCATAACAGATTCTTCAACCTAAACTCGAAATTATACGCATCCTCATGGCATACATCAAAACATCTGGCACACATTATACAGTCTCCATCTTGAACAAACTCTTTAGTGATGCCTTTTTTCTTTCTTTCTTCGTCATATTTGGCCTTGAATCTTTCTAATACGTGATCTTCCGGACAGGCTATGAAACAGGCCATACAGTGGTCGCATTTTTCCATATCCCACTGAACCTTCATAGGGCTTACCCATCCTATGAAACTGTAGGTCGTTCCTATTGGGCAGACATATTTGCACCAGGCCCTTCTGGAATAAAAAATCTCCATAGCCAAAATCAGAGCTACCCAGATGATTGCCAGACTCCATCCATAGACGATAAACCGGCTCAAAATTCCCACCGGGTTAAAGACCTCGAACACCAGATATCCATCTATCGCGGCCGCGGCCAAAAATATAACCCAGAAGATATATCTGACACGGGGATTGAATTTTCGCTCTTTAATTATTCTTTTGTTTACGAGCTTCATATGGATATGTTCGCCAATCTCACTTAAAAACCCATACGGACACACCCAGCCGCAAAAGGCCTTTCCCCCTACCAGAAAATAAAACCCGGCGATTGTCGCCACGCCTATTATGATATTGGTATGCACATGGTGTTTGGCGGCCAGAATCTCCAGCGCTATAAATGGGTCTATCAGGTGAAAGCCCAACAGCCTCGAAGCGCTAAGGGTCCCTTCCAAAAACTGGATATCCAGATAGTATGAGAGAAAAAAGGCCAGATTTATGGCGATGATGCTGAGCCATCTCCAAAATCTCCATGTTGGGCGAATCTTTCCATCCCTGGTGGTGTAGTAGAGAGTGGAAAGAAGAGGGGAGTTTAACAGCTCCCTGACACTTGCGCCATATTTATCCATATCGTTTCCTTACTGATTTTTCATTTTAGAGGCAAACTGGCTTATCTCTTTAGCCAAAGACTTCAACTCCTCATCCTTCATATTTCTCAAAAGTCCAAACATTACATAGTTCTTTCTCTTTCCGCTCTTGAAATCCTCCAGCGCTTTTAGGAGATACTCCTCGCTCTTACCGATAAGCTTGGGACCTATTCCCCCCTCCCCGTTTATGCCGTGACAGGAGGCGCAGTTTCTTCTGTAAAGAGGACTTACCTCAAAGGCGCTCATTCTTCCGGCTTTCTCCTTAAGCACCTTCAGCTTCTTCTCCTCTTCGCTCTCCTCTTTTGGCTGGGGAATGGCTTTTTGGGTCTTTTGGCCCACTTTCACTTCCTGCTGTGATTTGGCGATAATCTCTTTTATCTGTTGAAGTTTGTTAACCTCCATATCAAGTTTTGCCATATACCATATGGCCCATATAGTCAAAAGTGCCGCAACCGCCGCTATAATGTGTCTAATCATCTGCTATCCTTTTATCTTGTTTTGCTCTTTGATTTTCTGGACTTTTTTATTGAATTCGGCAACCTCGTTTGCTAAAGCTTTCAGCTTCTCATCACTCAAGCGCCTTACAAGCTGGGCCATCAGCACGTTTTTACGCTTACCCGACTTGAACTCCTGAAGCTGCTTGTAGATATAATCCCCGCTCTTGCCAAGCAGCGAGGGGCCTATGATGCCGTTGGCATAGTCGTCGTGGCAGGCCGAACAGTAGATAAGAAAGTCTTTGCTGAGTTTATTGGCAAGCAGCGATATCTGAACCGCCTCGTAATTTTTCACATACCTGTAAGCGCCCAGCTTCGTATATTTTGCCTCATCCTGCTGCGTGTCGTTTTTCTCTTGCTTTTTATTGTATGAGTAGTAAAACTCTCCTTTATCCAGCTCTTTTTTCTTGGCTTTTTGCTCTTTGACAACATTTTCCGTAATTTTTATCTCTGAGGTGACGCTCTTTTTTACCTCTTCGCTCTTTTTTTCCTCTTTTTTCTCACATCCGGATAACAACAGCGCCGCTATCAAACCCACCATAAACAAATTTTTCATATCACCCCTTTTTTCCATAAACTTCATCGTATGTGGCCCTT
>JAMOUF010000350.1 GCA_027068245.1 Campylobacterales bacterium
CAAAATGTTCCCTTCGCTAAGAAGAGCGATTATGAGGGAGTCTATCAGCTCCTCCTGGCCCACTATAACCTTTTTTATCTCTTTTTTTATCATCTGTATCATCTCAACTCCTTTAAGACCCTGAACTTGATTTTTACGATATTTATCTTTTTGCCCTCTCTTAAAGCATCGTTTAACATCTCTTTTTCCTTTTTAAATCTGTTTGGATAACGCAGCGTCAAGAGTGCCAGCAGCTCGCGGGCGTCGCTAAGAACTATATCTTTTATCTTTGCCAGCCTTCTGCCAAAAAGGAGCAATATAACCAGGGCCGTTGCCATTCCGGATAGAAATATCAACATATATTTTAAAAATGTAAAAACGGATGTGGCTACAGGTTCGATTTTTGGTGGGAAGTCCTCCTTATCCGGATGGGAGGTGGGGGAGGTTATCGTTATATGTATAGGAGCCGTTTTTAATACCTTATACTCTTTATAGTCGAACTCTTTTAGCGTTATAGAAGGGATGGTGAAATTTTTGTCGTTAATGAGGGCATAGCTGTAGACATATTCTATCTTTGCCCCCTCTTTTGTGTAGGTTATCTTTTTTTGCGGCCTGTCTTTCAATACTTTCAATATCCCCGGATTTGGCAGAGGTTCGGTAAGTTTGGGAGGATAGCCGGTGCCTTTTAGCGTCAAAGTGGCGTAAACGGGCTCAAAGGCCTCCTTTTTGGTATCATCTGTTTTCAGATTCAAAGAGTAGCTTCCAAACAGCTGGGCCGAGGCCTTTTTCACCTCTATCTGGCTTGAGGATACTTTTAGGGAGTAAATTTTTCCCTCAATTGGCGTGGTCTGCTCATATCCGGTTCCCAAAATTTTGTTCTGTATCTCTTTGAAGGGGGCCCTTTTGTATGTAAGGTTGTAATCGACGCTTACTTTTCCGCTTTTTAGTGGAAAAAGAAGATAGTAAAACCTGTATCCGTTTTTCAGGCTCTCTTTTTTTAGCGTGTGAAACTCGTATGAGCTTTTCTTTATGGGTTCGAACTTTACCCAGTCTATCTCTTTTATCTTATCCGGATAGAAAGAGAGAGTTACCACAAGCGGCTCTTTTAGATAGAGGCTCTCTTTTGTCAAATTTACCTCAAAATTTTCTGCAAACAGCAACATCATGGCGAACAGACTACCAAGGACGCTTTTCATCTACATAACCTTTGTTAATAAGTTCATATACTTTCGAGCCAAAAGGCATCGCCTTTGAGCGGTTGATGGAGGCGGATTTGCTCTTTTTATCCCCTCTGGTTCCAGCTCCGGCACTTATGTTGAGGTTGGAGCTTTTGCTATTTTTGCCCCCGCTTTTTTTGGAGTTTCGTTTTGAGTTTACCATTTTCTGTTTCGCAAAGGGCAGAAGCGGTTTTTTCGGATTTTTGTAAAAGGCCAAAGAGGCGATTTTGTTTAAAGTCTTCATATCCGGATACAGCTGCATCGATTTTATGTAGTATTTTCTCGCTTTGTCATAGCGTCTTAGGCGCTCATAGGAAAGAGCCAGGGAGTAGAGGATTTTCGATTTTGTAACTCTATCTTTGGAGCGAAGTTTTTTTAAAATCTTTACCGCATCCACATAGCGGCCGAGTCGCATTAAAGTTACGGCCTTTGCATAGGCGCTCTGGAGGCTCTTTTCATCGAAATGTCTCAAAGCTTTTTTAAAGTTTTTCTGCTTAAACTGGTCGTAGCCTTGAAGCAGGTTAAATTCATCTATGATGGAGGCGTTTAGGTTGAGCGCCAAAACCAGCGGGAGAAACTTTTTAAAATTATCGAATATAGTGGTATAGATAAAAAGGATTAAAACCAGGGCCAGAAGAAGGGGAATGAAAGAGAGTTCCAGGTATCTGGCCTTGCTATTTCGTGATTTTTCTGTCTGAATGTGTTTTAAAATATTGCCAATATCGTTGATGGCGTAGGCTTTGGCGGCTTTTAAAAAGGCCGGATTTATCTTTGTCACAACCATTTTTCCACCGCTTTTGAGGTAGCCATCACCGGTTGGTATCAGTGCGCCGCTTTTTGAGCCCACCGCTATGGCGTAGAGGTTGATATCGTTTGGAATTTCCAAATTTTTGAAATCTCCCCCGTCGCTGATGACTACGAGTTCCTTTTCACCCTCGAACCGGGATACGAAATTTAGCAGTTTTTGAAAGTCGGTCCCTTTGGTAAGTATGTTTTTTGGCTCAATCAGCTCCAGTGCCTGGTATAAAATCTCCCTGTCGTTCGTGGGCGGGGCTATCAAAAGAGGGTTTGTGCTAAATGCAATCAAAGCGGCCCTGTCGCTTTTTTTTATAAGCTTTCCTGCCAGCTTTTTGGCTTTTTCAAACCTGTTTGGCTTTACATCCTCTGCCATCATGGAGTTGGAGACGTCTATTGCTATGAATATCGGTTTTTTGGCGCTGCTTTCGGCCATGCTCGATACGATGACGGGTCGAGCGAGTGCCAGGAGTATCAAAGCGGCCACAAGAATCAGAAGTTTTTCGTCCGTTTTTACCCTCTTTATCACAAGTTTCGGGTTTATCCCACACCCTTTCGCCCGTTTTTTTAAATAGCCAAAAAGCAAAACCAGAGGAATCAGCAAAAAAAGATATTGTGGATATAAAAATTTCATACCAGCCTCTTTATCCTAAATGCAATCAATGTCAAAGCCAGCAGCGAAAATATCCAGTAAAGAGGTTTTTTGTTCTCATAGATGCCGCTTCTAACGGGGCTTGGCTCGATTGAGTTCAGTTTTGAGAATATCTCTTTCAAACTCTCTTCGTCACGGGCCGCAAAAAACTCTCCGCCGCTCTCTTTCGCCACTCTTTTTAGCAGGTTTTTGTCAAAATCCTCCCCAATACCCACGGTATAAATCTTTATACGCTCTTTTTTAGCCATCAAAACCGCATCTTTTACGCTAATTTTTCCGGCATTCTGTTTCCCGTCTGTAAACAGGATTATCACTCTTTTTTTGGAGCCGCTCTTTTTTATCGATTTTACAGCCTCCGCAAGGGCGTCTCCGATAGCGGTGGAGTTTCCGGCTATTCCCACCTCGATGTAGTCCAGGATGAATTTGAGCGCTTTTAAATCATAGGTTATGGGCGAGGCTGTGTATGCGAAAGCTCCAAACACCACCACGCCTATATTGTCATCGAACCTTCTGTCCACAAACTTTTTCGAAAGCTCAATCAGGGTTTTGAATTTGGAGCTGTTTTTCAAATCAAATCCCATCGAGCCGCTGGCGTCCAGCACCAAAACAAGGTCTCTTCCCTTTTTTGGAGGTCTCTTTTCATAATCGTAAAGAAATGGGAAGCTAAGCGCCAGCACCAGCAGCAAAAAGAGGGCAGGGGCGAAAATATCTCTTTTGAACCAGGATTTTGGCAAAAGATGGATATGGCTGAAGTAGATGGCGAGGCTCTCTTTTTTGCATCTGTAAAAACATATCAGCAGCGCCAAAAGCAGCAGGGCATATGGGTATTCAAACCAGATATTCATAGAGCGTATATACCACCCCGGTTAAAAGCCCGGCGGCGATTCCGGCTATGAGGTCATCAGCCATCACTCCAAGTCCGCCAGGCAGTTTCTCCGCTTTGCCGATAATCGAGGGTTTTTTTATATCGAAAATTCTGAAAAATATAAAAAGCAGAATCATCCAGGGCCAGGAGGTATCCGGAAGTATCGACGCACCCAGCCAGACACCCGCAATCTCGTCTATGACTATTTTTGGCTCATCGTGAGTAGAGCTTCGCTCCTCATAGCGGTTTATCTCCTTGACGGCAACAATGCTTAAAAGAATGGTCAGCAAAAAAAGCGTGGACTGGGGCAGGAACCGCAGGATAAGATACGCCGTTACGATACCAACCAAACTTCCCCAGGTTCCAGGCGCCTTTGGCAAAAGCCCCGCAAAACACCCCGTTAAAAAACACTCTCTCATATCAATCCTATGTCAGTGAAGTTGTCTGATAGAGCTTCATCAGCTCTATATAGAAATCTTTTTCCGTATGCTTTTCCAAAATACCTCTGTTTGGAATCAAATCGGCAAAGAGTTTCTCAAGATTTTTAAACCTGTTTGGAAAGAACTCGCTGAGAATGATGGCGCTTATCTCTTTTCTCACCAGCACCGCAGGAGGCAAAATCCCAAGGTTTAGAAGCTCCAAAATGGAGTCGGCGTGGTAGGAGATATGGTGGTGGCTTCCGTGGGGGCAGGTATTTGTGCTAACCAGGGTTTTGCACTCGTTGCAATAGACGAACTCGCTTATGGTTTCGATTTCGATATTTATCCCTTTTAACCTGTCAAAAACGTTTTTGGCGCTGTTTTTGTCGTAGTACAGGCTCAGCCCCGCGTGGTTTTGTCCCACCACCAGTTTGTTGCATCCAAAATTTTGGGCCACGATGGCATCGAGTATCAGTTCGTTGTATCCGGCGAAGATGTAGGTGTTTTCCAAAGGCACGGTGATGACCCTGTTTTTTGGAAGATAGTTCTTTACGAAAAAATCCACGGTTTTTTCTCTGAGATTGTATGAAAACCTCTCTTCGTGGTAGGGTTTTAGCAAAAACAGAACCACCAGGTCGCTGTTTTCCAGCGTCAGCCGTATAAGGCGTTCATGTGCTCTGTGAAGGGGTTTTGCCGCAAGCATTATGGCCGAGACCCTTTTTGCTTTAAGCTCTTTTTTCTTTTTGGCGATTTTCTCCTTGGCCCGTTTTATCTCCTCGAACTCCACCCAAAAATCCCCGCTTATGGCGTAATTGCCAAGCCTTTTTAGTGTGGCTTTGATACCGGGGTGTGATATGTCGGTGGTGCC
>JAMOUF010000351.1 GCA_027068245.1 Campylobacterales bacterium
CCAGCATCGGAGAGAAGCACGGGCTTTACGAGCCGATACATGGTAGTGCTCCGGATATCGCCGGACAGGGAATCGCCAATCCCATAGCCACCATCAGCAGCGCGGCTATGATGTTAAAATACCAGTTTGGCGAAGAGGCTGCCGCAAAGAGGATAGAAGACGCTATTAAAAAGGTCTTGAAAGAGGGTTACAGAACCAGGGATTTGGCCTCATATGACGCAAAAGAGGTGGTAACCACCAGTGAGATGGGCTCACTGATAGCTCAATATGCCTCAGAGCTTTAAACACGGGGAGTCTTATCCCCGGCTGCTTGAATATCTGCCAAAAAAACTTCAAAAAGAGCTGGAATTTCTACGCTCCTTTTTCGCTCCTTATACCAAGAGGGTATATCTGGTGGGTGGAGCGGTAAGAGATATGATACGGGGGGAAGTAGAAGAAAAAGATATAGAGATAAAAGATTTGGATATCGAGGTTTACGGTATCGATAGGGAGCTTTTTGACGAACTTATGAAAAAACTTGGCGCCAAGGGAGTTGGTAAAAGTTTTTTCGTCTATAAATACAAAACCGGTATCGATATTTCGCTTCCAAGAGTTGAGAGCAAGGTGGCCAAAGGCCACAGAGGCTTTAGGGTCGAACTGGCAAAAGATGAGCGTGAGGCATCTTTGAGGCGTGATTTTGCGATGAACGCCATGATGCTAAATATCTTCGATGCAAGACTGCTGGATTTTTGGGGTGGGGTGGAGGATATAAAGAGCAGGCGAATATCCATAATCGACGAAAAGAGGTTCAAAGAGGACAGCCTCAGGGTTTTAAGGGCGGTTCAGTTTAGCGCCAGGTTCGGCTACAAAATAGATGAAAGAAGCTGTGAGGTTATGAGGGATATGGAGCTTGGGGATTTGAGTAAGGAGAGGATATTTTGGGAGTTTGAGAAGATGTTTCTATCCGGATACCCTCATTATGGGCTCTATTATATTCAGGTTTTAAAAATTGATAGTAAAATTTTTAACGTGGATTTGGATAGGAAGTTCTTTTTCAAAACCGCTTTGGAGCTTTTAAGGGGTAGAAAGGGTTTTGAAAAGGAGCTTGAAAAATTTTACTTTTTGTATATCTTCGCCAAGAACCAGCACAGAAGATTTGAATACTTTTTGGATATTTTACAGACCCCAAAAGAGTATTACAACGCCTTTAGGCGGCAAAAATATCTGCCAAAGAGCCGTACGGATAGATTTTTGGCCGCCCTTTCACTGCTTTATCCTTTGAAAAAATATTTAGGAAACTATAAAGAAGATGTTAAAATAAGGGCAAAAAAGCTGGGGCTTTGGGAGAGTAAATTTCAAGCCGTAAGCCCAGAGGAGCTGCTTAAGGAGGGTTATAGCGGAAAAGAGCTGGGCCTTGAGCTTAGACGCAGAAATTTGGAAGCGATAAAAAAAGAGTTTAAAGGGAAAGAATGAGAAAATACAGAGTGCTTATAGATTCAAAGGATGAGAAGGGGCTGGTATATAAAATATCCAAAGTCTTTTTCGAGAACGATATGAATATAGAGAAAAACGACGAATATGTGGATAAAGAGAACAACAAATTTTTCAACAGAAGCGAGGTTACGGGCCACATAGAGGCGGATGAGCTTGAAAAGAAGCTTAAAGAGGCGCTGCCAAAGGCAAATATAAAGGTGATTGTTCCAAAGAAGAAAAAAGTGGTGCTGATGGCTACGAAAGAGAGCCACGTTTTGGGAGATATCCTTATCAGGCATTACGACGGGGAGCTGCCTATCGAGATAGTGGCAGTGGTATCCAACTACGACTTTTTGAGGCCTTTGGTGGAGAAGTTCAAGATAGACTACTTTCACGTATCCCACGCCGATATGCAAAGAAGCGAGCATGAGGAGAAGATTTTGTCGCTTTTGGAGATGTTTGGACCGATAGACTATATAGTGCTTGCCAAATATATGAGGATTTTAACTCCGGATTTCGTGCAAAAATATGAAAACCGCATCATAAACATCCATCACTCTTTTTTGCCCGCTTTCATTGGAGCCAATCCCTATAAACAGGCTTATGACAGGGGCGTTAAAATCATAGGCGCCACGGCCCACTTCGTAAACAACAATCTAGACGAGGGACCGATTATCGACCAGGACGTTATCCGGGTGGACCATACCTATTCGTGGCAGGAGATGAGAAAAGCCGGCAGGGATATCGAAAAGACCGTTCTTGCCAGGGCTTTGAGGCTGGCCGTTGAGGACAGAATATTCGTCTATGCCAACAAGACGGTTATTTTTTGATGTTCAATATCGTTTTGGTAAATCCCCAGATTCCTCCAAATACCGGAAACATTGGCCGTCTTTGCGTAAATGCAGGAGCTGTTTTGCATCTGGTAAAACCCCTTGGCTTTGAGATAGATGAGAAAAGCCTAAAAAGAGCCGGGCTTGACTATTGGCAAAAACTTGATGTTAGAATATGGGAGAGTCTGGATGAGGTTTTGGAAAGTATAGATTTAAACAGGGCCTATTTTGCCACCACCAAAAGCAAAAAACCATATTTTGAGGCCCGTTTTGAAAAAGGGGACTATATATTTTTCGGCAGTGAAACGGAGGGTCTGCCCCAAAAGCTGCTGGAAAAAGCTGGTAAGAGGGCTATTACGATTCCTATGTGCGAGCAGGGTAGGAGCATAAACCTTGCAGTAAGCGTAGGGATAATACTCTATGAAGGTATTAGACAAAATTTTGGGGAGTTTTGCAGATGAAAGATATTTTGGATACGGTCGTCACCATTGCCTTTGTTCTGTTTATGATATGGATAGTAGTTGGCTACCACCATCAAAAGGGCCATCACAAGCGGGGTGAGGAGTAATTGGATTTTTAGCTAAGTTGAAGTAAAATCAAAATAAAAAAGGCAGCAGATGAGTAAACCTCTTTTGATAGAGATAGGTGTTGAAGAGCTTCCGGCGGTGCCGTTTTTAAAGGAGCTTCCAAATATAGAGAAAAAGTGGGAAAAAGTTTTGGAAAAGAACCGGCTGGAAGCGGATTTTGAATTTTTTTATACCCCAAGAAGGCTGGTTCTTTGGCACAGGGAGTTTCCAACCAGGCAGAGTGACAGTTTCGAGGAGTTTTTCGGAGCGCCTCTCTCCATAGCCTATAAAGAGGGGGAGCCAACCAAAGCGGCACTGGGCTTTGCGAAAAAAGTAGGCGTGGATGTGGATGAGTTAAAACGGGCCAAAAGGGGTGAAAACGAGGTTTTATACTATAAAAAAGAGATACCCGGAAAAGATGTGAAGGAGATTTTGCCACAGATGGTGGTGGAGTGGCTAAAGAGCCTCGATTTTGGAAAATCGATGAGATGGGGCGATTTGAAAGAGGAGTTTATCAGGCCTATAAGATGGGCCATTTTAAACCTTGGGGATGAGTTTTTGAAGGCCTCTTTCTATGGTATCACTTCCTCCAACGCCACCAGGGTCCATAGAAGCGTAACGATGGAGCCTGTTGAGGTCGAGGGATATAGAGATTATTTTAAAAAACTTGAAGAGGGTGCCGTGGTTCTAAGCCAGGATGAGAGAGCCAAAAAGATAGAGGTCGGTTTCGAGCTTATCGAAAAGGATGGAGTCGCCATAGAGAGGGATGTGGAGCTTTTTAAAGAGGTGGTGGCGATAACGGAATACCCAACTCCTTTAAAAGGGGAGTTCGACAGGGAGTTTCTGGAGCTGCCCCAGGAGGTTTTGATAACGAGTATGAAGGAGCATCAGCGCTACTTTCCCATATTTGACAAAGAGGGTATAACCAACTCCTTCGTAGTTGTCTCAAACGCCTATACCGATGATTTTTCACTGGTGGTAAAAGGCAATGAGAGGGTTCTTAGGGCCAGGTTCAACGATGCTATGTTTTTTTGGAGGAACGATTTGAAAAACGGCCTCGATTTCGAGGGGTTGAAAGATGTGGTGTTTATGGACGAGCTTGGAACTCTTTTTGACAAGGAGATTAGAGAGGTCAAAATAGCGGATATCTTGTTTGAGGATTACAAAGAGGATGTCTCGAAAGATATAGATAAGGGACAGGGGGAGACAAAAGCACTTCTGGAGCGGGCCATAATGCTCTCCAAAGCGGACCTGCTGACCCAGATGGTATATGAGTTTACGGAGCTGCAAGGGGTTATGGGATACTACTACGCACTAAAGCAGGGAGAGGACGAGAACGTTGCGCTGGCTATAAAGGAGCAGTATCTTCCAAATAGCGAGGAGAGCGAGCTTCCCAGCAACCTTTTTACCTCCCTGGTCGCGATGGCTACAAAGATAGACACTCTTATGGCCCTTTTTAGCATCGGTAAAATTCCAACCGGCTCCAAAGACCCCTTTGGGCTCAGGCGGGCGGCAAACGGCGTCATAAAGATAGCCATAGCCAAAAACCTACATTTCGATATCAGCCGTTTCGACAGGTTTTTAAAAGAGTACAGGCCATTTGATACGAAACTGCTGGAGAACTTTTTTATCGAAAGGCTATATCAATTTTTCGATGTGAACCCCTCTTTGATAAAAGCCGTGATAGCCAGTGGCGAGAGGGATTTGGTGGAGATTGCAAAAAAGGTGGAGGCTTTGAGAAACATTGTGGATTTGGCCGATTTCAAAGAGAACTTCACCACATTCAAGCGGGTAGCGAACATTGTCAAGGATGTGGACCTAAGCTCTTTGAGCGTTGATGAGAGGCTCTTTGAAAAGAGTGAGGAAAGAGAGCTTTATGAGGCCTATAAAGATATCCAAAGCCGCGAGTTTTCCGGATACGAGGAGAAACTGGAGGCGATGTTTG
>JAMOUF010000352.1 GCA_027068245.1 Campylobacterales bacterium
CCTGCCCTCGATTTTCAGGCTGTCGATTACGCCGGTATCGAGTATCTCTTCGATATGGCTTGCCAGGTTCAAATCCTTGGCGTTCATTATATATGTCCCCTCGCCCTCCACCTCTTCGAGTTTAAACAGGGTTTTGGTTTCGGGGTTTTCGGCATAGAGGGTATACTCAAACCTGCAGTCGTTGGCACAGCTGCCCCTGTTTGGCACCCTTCCGCTTTGAAGGGAGCTGATAAGACATCTGCCGCTGTAGGCAAAACACATACTGCCGTGGACGAATATCTCAAGTTCCAGCTGTGGAACCATCTTTTTTATCTGCACCAAATCCTTCAGACTTATCTCCCTGGCGGCTATTATCCTCTCCACTCCCATCTCATGGTAAACCTGGGCGTCGAGATAGTTCATAACGTTCGCCTGGGTAGAGAGATGTATGGGGATGTGAGGGGCTGTGTTTTTACAAAGTTTTATAACTCCAGGCGTTGATACGATAAAGGCATCCACCTCCATATCCGCCATCTTTTTTATATGTTTTTCATAGAGGCTTATCTGTGAGTTGAAAGGAAACCCGTTGATGGTGGCGTAAACCTTTTTTCCAATCGAGTGGGCATACTCTACCCCCTCTTTGAAACTCTCATAGCTAAACTCCTTGGAGCTTCTGATTCTTAGGCTAAAGTGGCTCACACCACCATATACGGCGTCAGCCCCGTATGCAAAAGCGATTTTAAGCTTTTTGAGGTTTCCCGCAGGAGCCAAAAGCTCAACTTTTTTCATCGAGTATCCTTAAAAGTCCTTTATATCCCGTCATCTTAGCATAATCGGCCGCACTCTTTTCAAAAGTGTCCCGCACCTGGGTATCCACCCCGCACTCATGCACGAGATACCTGGCTATCTCCTCATCCCCGTATGCCATAGCGGCCATAAGAGGCGTAAAACCGGAGCGCCTTTTGGTGGTGTTTGGGTCTATTCCCTTTGATACGAGGAACTTCACTATATCTAGCCTGCCCTTTTTTATGGCGTCGTCTATAATTCCCACGCCCTCCTCGTCCACCTCGAATATATTCGCTCCCGCTTCCACCAGAACTTTAAAAAGCTCGAAACTGGCTCCGCTTTTTATAGCCACCCTCAAAACGGAATCCCCGCTCTCCGTTTTCAAGGAGTTTATATCCTCTTGCCGCTC
>JAMOUF010000353.1 GCA_027068245.1 Campylobacterales bacterium
ACAACCATTTTCTGGTTCTCGCCTTTGACAGGGATTTTGCCAGGATAAGAGGTCTTAAGGTTGGTTTTTTGCATACGCTTATCATTTTGATAATGAGCCTAAGCGTTGTAGGAGCCATCAGAGCGGTTGGACTTATACTTGTAATAGCCCTTTTTAGCATACCCCCTTTCATTGCGGAAAAGTTTACGAAAAACTTTTTACAGATGATTGCCCTCTCCGCTATCTTGGCGGCTATTTTCATCGTAGCGGGCCTATATCTTTCATATACCCTCAATATCTCTGCCACCGCCGCCATTATCTTGATAGCGGCGGCGGCTTTTACATTAATACTTGGGAGAAAGTGATGAAAGCTGCACTTATTCAGCAAAAATACCATAAGAGCAAAGAGGAGACCATACAAAAGAGCCTTGAGCTCATAGATAGAAGCGACGCCGAGCTTGTGGTTTTGCAAGAGCTTCACCAGGGGCCCTATTTTTGCCAAAGCGAGGATGTGAAATATTTCGATTTTGCCGAAGATTTCGAGAAAGACCTGGAGTTTTGGAAGTGGGTGAGCCAGAAAAAGGATATAGTTTTGGTAACCTCGCTTTTTGAAAAGCGAGCACCCGGCCTTTATCACAACACCGCCGTGGTTTTTGACAGGGGCAAAATAGCCGGCCGCTACCGCAAAATGCATATACCCGATGACCCTGGATTTTATGAGAAGTTCTACTTCACTCCCGGCGATATCGGGTTTGAACCTATAGATACCAGTGTGGGCCGCCTTGGCGTGCTGGTCTGCTGGGACCAGTGGTTTCCGGAGGCTGCCAGGATAATGGCCTTAAAAGGGGCTCAGATACTGATCTATCCTACTGCCATAGGCTGGTTCGAGGAGGACAGCAAAGAGGAGAAACAAAGACAGCTCGATGCCTGGATAACGGTGCAGCGCTCACACGCCATTGCAAACGGCCTTTATCTCATAAGTGCCAACAGGGTGGGCTTTGAGGAGGATGAGAGCGGATGCGGCAGCGGGATTATATTTTGGGGCAACAGCTTTATCTGCGGGCCCCAGGGCGAGTTTTTGGCAAAAGCTTCCAGCGACAAAGAGGAGGTTTTGGAGGCGGAGCTGGACTTTTCAAAGATGGAGGACGTAAGAAAGATCTGGCCCTTTTTCAGAGACAGGCGGATTGAGGAGTATGGCTGCCTGCTTAAAAGATACTGCGAGGATTGAAATCTACTCCTCGCAGTATTTGGGCTCCACGGGTTTTAAACCCAAAAGCTTTCTGGTATCGTTGTCTATAGGAAGTATATATCTGCCGGATGATAGCACCACGCCATTTTTTGGCTCCAGCAGTTTGTAATTTACATAGACGTTTTTGTTAGCCACCGAGTATGTGCCGGTGAAAACTGCGTCTGCCCTGTGCCTTTTGATGATCTTTTTGATATCCCTTGACAACACAAACTCTCCGTCGTTTTTCTCCACCAAAATCTTTTTACGAAGCCTCAAGTCTATGACCTTGTAACCCTGATCTGACAGATTTGTCATCACATCTTCAGATAAAACCCTGCCAAAGGTGGAGCTTTTTTTACTCTCGTCTATCCTGTCGATATCGCTGATCGTCGTTACCACAATCTTTCCGTTTCTGTTTATACGGGAGTTTTTCACCATATGTTCTATCGTTTGGGCGTTATATTTTTTCATCTTCTCAAGTGAGCCGTTATCGATATCTTTATAGTTACAGACATTTAGCGAGTTTAAAGCGCATCCGGACAGGAGTGCGGCTGTTATTAGTGCTAATAATATATTTCTCATCCCTTATCCTTCTATCTCGATAACCGGAGGAAGTTTTTTCGGTTTTTTCACAGTATATAACCTGCTGTCTTTATCCACCACATAGTAGACTTTGGTAAGGCTGTCAAGAACTTTTTTGTCATCAAAAATATCTATGTGAATAACCAGTTCGCTGTGGGGTATGGAGTCGAATCTGGACTCATAGTAGTTTACTCCCTCAAGGGCCAGAACCGAGGCAGCCGCTATCTGTCCGGCATTGGCGTTTCTTAGCAAAAAGACGCCGGCTCCAAGCCCCGCAAGCACGCCAACCCTTCTTGGGTGGGTAAGCTTTCTTGTGAAATATACTTTTTTCGTATCTACCCTCATAACCGCTTTGGCATATTTTTTGTCGGTGACGATAGTTGCGCCTCTTTGCACCATCGAGCTTTTAAGCATCTTTACAAAAAGATTGTCGAAGGTGGTTTTTTGATTTGAGCTCTCTATGTAAATGGGAGTTTTTCTATATGTTGTAAGCTCTTTGGATATATCCTTAGCGATTATGTTCCAGTGTGCCGCCGCCTGAAGTTTGGGCTGCTCCGTGGTTTTGAAATTTACCGCTATGGGTGATTGGGAGTATGGGGTAAGACAGCCGGTGAAAAAGATCAGAGCCGTAAATAATAAAAGTTTAATCATAGATTTTCCTTTTAATTTTTGAATAAGTCTATCATAAGTTAACTTAATCTTTTTTCAAACCACCAGCAAAATGCGAACAGAAGGCCCGGAGTTTTGGGGATGCTCTCATCGTACATAAACTTTTTGGCTTCCTTTACGGGTATAAAGAGCGGCTCTATCTCCTCATCCTCTATACCGCCTCCCTCTCCTACTTTGTCGCTTTCGTCTATCTGGGCGTAAAAGAGGGTCTGTCTGGAGCCGGCAAATCCAACGGAGGTGAAAAAAGAGGTGATTTTCTCTATCGATTTTGGCCTGTATCCGGTCTCCTCCACAGCCTCTTCCAAAGCTATCTCCTCCAGGCTTTTATCCTTATCCACTATACCCGCACAAAGCTCGTAGCTGTATTTGAATCCATGCTGCAGATAAAGGGCTGGTCTAAACTGCTTTACCAGCAAAAAGGCATTTTTTTGGCTGTGATAGAGCAAAACGGCCACGCTGTCGTGGGCCTTGACCGCCTCCCACCTCTTTATTTTGCCGCCTTGTTCGTATACAATCTCCAAAGGCTCAATGAACCTGGGGTTTTCAAGAGGTTTTATCCGGATGATTCTCATATCAGCCCAAAAGTATTATCTTTGCAAGCCCCAAAAATGCGAAAAACCCCACTACGTCCGTGACAGTCGTCAAAAGCACGCTGCTTCCAACTGCCGGGTCAGCTCCGATTTTTTTTAGAAAAAGAGGGATAATGGCTCCAAAAAAACCGGCCGCCAACAGATTGATAACCATCGCCGCCGCAATTACCAGGCCGAGCTTGGAGTCGTTGAACCATATCCAGGCTATAAGCCCCATCACCACGGCAAAAATCAGCCCGTTTAGCAGGGCAACCATCGTCTCTTTAAAAAGGGCTTTCTTGGCGTTTTGCCAGTCTATCTCCCCCAAAGCCAGCTTTCTAACCACAACGGTGAGGGTCTGGGTTCCGGCATTGCCGCCCATAGAGGCTACGATTGGCATAAGAACGGCAAGAGCCACATACTTTTGTATAGTCTCGTCGAAAAGCCCGATAACCAAAGAGGCCAAAATAGCGGTGCCAAGGTTTATCAGCAGCCACCAGGCCCTCTTTTTCGTAACCTCTTTTATATCGTCATCCTCTTCCACATCCTCTTCCACACCGGCCAGGTTGTATATCTGCTCGGTGGCCTGCTCTTCAACCAGATCTATGATGTCGTCGGAGGTGATACGCCCCAAAAGCCTTCCTTGCTCATCTACGACGGCCAGCACCGTCAAATCGTAATCCTCGAACTTTTTGATAACCTCCGCTATAGGCGTGGTGGCGGTGACGCTTACCGGTTCGTATCTGCTGTCGTCGATGATATCTTTGAATTTTTTGTTGAAGTCGTAAAGTATCAAATCCTCTAAAGGGATTATCGCCTTCAACCTCTCATCCCTATCTACCACATAGACCTGATGCACGTTGGATAGCTCACCGCTTTTTTTCAGCTCCCTTAGCCTCTCTATAGCCTCTTTTATGCTCTCGTCCAGATAGGCTTTGAAGACCTCCGTTTGCATATAGGCGCCCGCCTGGGTCTCTTCATAGCCTATGAGCTCCTCTATTTCCTCTTTGTAGTCCTCGCTGATATTGTCTAAAACCTTTTGCTCCAGCTCCTCGTCCACATCCTCTATATCTTTTACGAGGTCCGTGGCGTCGTCGCTGTCAAGCCTCTCTATCGCCTCTGCCAGCTCCTTTACGCTAAGAGCCTCTATCGCCTCGTCTTTGAGTGATTCAGGTAGCTCAAGGATTACCTCGCCCAAAAGCTCTTTGGGTAGTTTTTTGAGGTATTTTAAAAACTCCTCTTTGTCCTGGTGCGCCAGATATTTCAAATATCCGGCAATTTGTGAAGGGTGCAGTTTGACACTCTCGCCTCTTATAAGTCTGTCGACCTCTTTACCTATCTCAATTAGCTCTTTTTTCTCCACTGTCCCCTCCTATATATGAAACCAGGGTTTGCGGACCCACCTTTTTGACTATCTCTTTATTTTTTTCAAGCAAAGCGTCTATCTCTTTTTTATAGTTTTTGACAAGTTTTTTAAACTCCTTCAGTCTCTTTCCGCCAAGGCGGCTTTTTGATATTTTAACTACCCTTAAAGGATTTAGGGGCCTGTTGTTTTTATAGAGCCCAAAATGGAGATGGGGACCTGTGCTAAGCCCGGTGCTTCCAACATAGCCTATTATCTGCCCCCTCTTTACGCTCTTTCCCCGTCTGATACCCTTTCTAAACCTTGACATATGGGCGTATAGGGTTTTATACCCCTCTTTGTGGGCTATTATTATTACATTCCCATACCCACCCTTTCTGCCGGCAAAGACCACCCT
>JAMOUF010000354.1 GCA_027068245.1 Campylobacterales bacterium
GATACTGCCTCCTTTGGTGGTTTTCGAGGAGGGGAGATACTCCAGGGAGAGTGAGGAGATATTTAAAAGAGTGGGAGTTCACAGTATAAAATGCAAAATATAGTCAAAAAAGAGGGATTCGACTTCGCCTTCGATGCAAATGCCTGCGGCAGCTGCAACGGCGCTTGCTGCAGGGGCGAGAGCGGATATGTCTGGGTGAACGGGGCGGAGATTAAGGCTATAAGCTCATATTTGGATATTGATAGTGATGAATTTATAAAGAAGTACCTTAAAAAGGAGGGATACAGATATACGCTAAAAGAGCTTAAGATAAATGACGAATATCAATGCGTTTTTTTCGACGAAAAGGTAGGATGTGAGATATATCCGGTAAGGCCTGCACAGTGCAGGGAGTTTCCATTTTGGCAAAGGTACAGGGATAAAAAAAATTTAAGCGAGGTATGCAGGGAATGCAAAGGTATATTGCCCTTATAGCGGCGGCCCTTATCCTATCCGGATGTGCCGTTAAAAACCGCTATATAGACGAAAACGCCGCGGTGGAGGAGAACTATCTGTTCAATGCCACATATTTTGAAAACAGTAAAAATTACAAAGCGGCCGCACTCTTTTATGAGAAACTCTATCAAATCAGTCCACAAAGACTTTATCTGGAGAAACTGGTGGAAAATCTAATAAAGGCCGCAGAGTACGACAAGGCGCTGGCATATATAAAAGAGGCTGAAAAAAGGGGTATGAAAGATTGGAAACTCCACTACTACGCGGCGAATGTCTATATAGCGAAAAGAGATTATGAAAAGGCCAAAAAGGAGCTTTTTAGGGCGTTGAAACTAAGCAGGGATTACAGGATTTACGAACTTTTGGGCTCACTCTATCTGGCTCAGAAAGATTACGAGAAGGCGTTGAAGTTCTATAAAAGCGCGTACGCGCAAAATCCGGACAGCACCCTGGTATCCACCATCGCGTATATAATGTATTTCTACCTCAACCGCCAAAACGAGGCTCTGGCCTATCTGGAGTCCCATATCCGGATATATGGATGCGACAAGAAGGTATGCCTGACACTGGCCTCAATGTACAGTCTGAAAAATGATATAAACGGGCTTATATCCGTATATAAAAGGCTTTATGAAAAATACAGGGAAAAGGAGTATGCCAAAAAACTGATACAGTT
>JAMOUF010000355.1 GCA_027068245.1 Campylobacterales bacterium
TTTGCTGGGGGTTGCTGCGCTGCTGGTCTATATGGAAAATCCCGATGCGCCGGTGCTCTTTTATCAAAGAAGGGTTGCAAAAGGGGGCGGAAAGTTCACTTTGCTGAAATTTAGAACCATGCATCCGGATTCAAAAAAGATTTTGAAAAGGTATTTCGAGGAAAATCCCGAGGGATATGAAGAGTATAAGAAATACAAAAAACTTCGAAACGACCCCAGGGTCACCAGAGTGGGAGCCTTTTTACGGCGCTACTCTTTAGATGAGCTGCCGCAGATTATAAATGTCATAAAAGGGGATATGAGCCTGGTTGGGCCAAGGCCCTATATGGCGGGCGAGCTTAAGGAGCTGGGAGAGGATAAGGAGATAATTCTCAGCGTAAAACCGGGTATCACCGGGCTGTGGCAGGTAAGCGGCAGAAACAGGCTTACTTTCGAGGAGCGTAAAAAGATGGATTTATGGTATGTCTACAACTGGTCTTTGTGGAAGGATATAGTGATACTTTTAAAGACGTTCAAGGCCATCATCACTAAAGATGGCGCCTTTTAGCCTTGATTTTGAAAAAGAGGTGGGCCATAACGCTTACAAAGTAGACCTGCAAAAACATACCCGTAAACGGTATTAGCGTGATTAGATACAGGATTGCCGTGGTGGAGTAGATTTTGGTTCTCTCTTTTTTCAGCACCTCCTCAAGCTCTCTTTTGGTAAAAATCTCTCCTCCAACATCCAGCGAGAGCAGGGTGGAGAAAAGATAGTAAAAAGGTATGTGAAAGGCTATGTAGTTTAACAGCGGTAGAAAATAGAAAATCACCGAGATTATAAAAACTCCTATAAATTTTATAAAGGATTTGATTAGCAAAATCAGATAGTCCACTATCCCAACGCCCCCTTCAAGCTCTATATCCGGATAGTGCCTTTTGTGAATCTCCTTTACGACAATCGGCGTAAAAAAGCCCATAATTACGGTAGCGAAAATAGTTGCTATGGCAAAGATGGCCACCCATCCCAATAATCCGGCCAAAAACGAGGCGACGGTGGCTATTATGCTGTCGATGAACCCGATGCCAGTAAGGTGGGAGAAGTTTATGTGAATATCCAAAACGGTATAAAGCGTTCCAAAAAAGAGAAAGGAGATTATAAAGGGCAACAGAGTCAGGGCCAGAAACTTTTTAGTCAGAAAATCTTTAAGCCCCAGAATAAAAACGTTTTGCATTATAATCCTTTTTGTAATAAAATTGCCTGTAAAAATCAAAGGCTGCAAATGGCTTGCTTTATTTTATCAAAAAAGCTTAAAGGGATTGAGCTTCAAAAGGCTCTGAAAAAGATAAAAATCAAACTTAGCGACATAAAAAAGGTCTACTACGCAAACGGAAAGACGCTGGTATGCCTTAAAAAACGGGTAAAGACCAGAATTGACAAGAGTATGTTTCCCTCAAGAGAGGAGGAGAGGGAGATTATAGAGGTCTATGAGTTCGTCCAGCGTCAGCTCTATCTTATAGAGCAGGAGCGCCGTGCCGAGATAGAGACCACCATCAACGAGATAAAATCTATAAGCGGCGTGGAGAGGGAGATGTTTGGCCGGGCCATTTTGGGCCTGAAGGGTTCAAAGATGCCAAGCCGGCTCAACCTCTACTTTGTAAAGTTTGGCAGAAGCCGCATCATAGATACCGAGATTGCCAGCGGAGATATCGTGCTGGTAAGCAGGGGTGAACCGCTAAAAAGCGATTTGACGGGGACGGTGAGCGAGGTTAGAAAGAACTACATTGTCGTGGCCTTCGAGAACAGGCCGCCAAAGTGGGTTTATGGTGATGGTATCCGGATAGATCTCTATGTAAACGACGTAACCTTCAAAAGAATGGAGGAGAACCTTCTGTTATTGAAAGACGCCACGGGAAGGCAAAGAGAGCTTAGAAACATAGCTCTGGGTATCTGGCCTCCAAAAGAGACAAAACGGCACCCCTTCGAACCAAAAACCCGCATCAACCCCACTCAGGCCGAGGCGGTTGAAAAGGCTTTGGGAAGTGATGTTTTTTTGATACACGGGCCTCCCGGAACCGGAAAGACCTCGACCCTTATCGAGTTGGTGCTGCAAGAGATTGGACGCAAAAACAGGGTGCTTGCCACCGCAGATTCCAACACGGCCGTGGACAATATGCTAAAAAGGCTTGCCGAGTATGATTTGAACCTGGTTAGAATCGGCCATCCAGCCAGGATACTCTATGAGCTTGAGGAGTTCAGCATCCACGCAAAATATGAGAAAAGCCTCGAAGCTGAGGCGATAAAAAAGGGCTGGGAGGATGTGGCGCTGCTGGTAAAACAAAGAGATATGCACTCCAAACCCACCCAGGCAAGAAGCCGGGGTATGAGCTATGAGAGGATTTTGACCCTTGCAGCCAGGGGAAAGAGCCAAAGGGGTATCAGCGTAGCCACTATGCAGTCGATGGCGAAATGGATAAAAGCGGACCAGAAAATCGACGCTCTTATAAAGAGCCTGAGATTCGAGGAGGAGCAGGTTTACAAAAAGATCATCAAAGAGGCCGATGTGGTTCTCTCGACGAACGCCATGATAATGAGCGAGGTGCTGAAAGATGAGATGTTTGATGTGGCGGTGATTGACGAGGGGAGCCAGCAGATAAAGGCCTCCACCCTGATTCCAATAATGCACGCAAACAGGTTTATCATAGCCGGAGACCACAAACAGCTGCCGCCCACGGTTGTGAGCGACGCCAAAGAGCTTAAAAAAAGTCTCTTTGAGGAGCTGATACAGTTATATCCCTCACACTCTTCCATGCTAAAAATCCAATACAGAATGAACGAGAAGATTATGGAGTTTCCAAACAGGAAATTTTACGACGGAAAACTTGTAGCAGATGATAGTGTCAGATATCATACGCTCAAAGATTTCAATCTAAAGGAGCCGAAAATCTATAAAGAAGCCCTTGAGCCCGCCCTTCCCATAGCCTTTATAAGCACCGAAGGGATGGAGGCGAAAGAGAGCCTGCCTACCAGAAGCACCAGCTACGAGAACATAAAAGAGGCCGAGATAGTCAAAGAGCTGGTGCAGGAGTTGCTGGATATGGGTCTTGAAGAGGACAAGATAGGGGTTATAAGTCCATATCTGTCTCAGGTAAAGAGGATTAAAAAACTTTTGGATATTGATGAGAGGATAGTGGAGGTAAAGAGCGTGGATGGATTTCAGGGCCGGGAGAAGGAGGTTATAATCATAAGTTTCGTCAGAAGCAACGAGCGGGGCGAGATAGGGTTTTTGAAAGATTTAAGGCGGCTGAACGTGGCGATAACGAGAGCCAAAAGAAAGCTTGTATGCGTAGGGGATGCAAAGACTTTAAGCAGCCATGAGCTCTATCGCGAGTTTATCGACTATATATCCAAAGAAGGGAGGCTGATATGCGAAAACTAAAGAGTATGAGTGAGGTGGAGCAGTTTATAAAAGAGGGCGCGAAACTGCTCTATATCACCGCTCCAAACTGCAATGTGTGCGGCGCGCTCAAGACAAAAGTGGAGGAGATGGTGGAAAAAGAGTTTCCCAAAATTGAGACAGCCCAGGCCGACATATCGCAGATTCCGGAGCTGGCAGCAAGATTCAACGTCTTTAGCGCGCCGGTGTTGATGGTGTTTTTCGACTCCCAGCAGTTTATAAAAGAGGGCAGAAACGTGAGTATGGATATCTTAGCCCAGAAGGTGGCTAAGATATATGGTGTCTATTTCAGTAAATAAACTCCGCTTTTTTGAATATTACGGGTTTTGTGGCAAACTCCTCTTTTATGCCAAGTTTTTTGGCCAGAGGCGGTTTTACCAGCCTGTATCCGAGCACCACGCCGATTTTGTCGCCCTTTTTAAGTTCTATCTCATACTTGAAAACCCGCTTCTCGTTGGCTTTTAACATCGTATCTTTGACAATCTCTTTGGCAAGCCAGGGCGGTGTGGGCTTTCCATCGGCTCCAAGCACCCTTACCAGCGGTTTTGTATCCTCAAATACCCTTTTTTTATCTCTTTCGACGTATACTTTTACGAATGCCGCCCTTGCGGGATGGAGTAAAAAGGCGTGGGGAATTTTGGAGTTTACGGCCACCTCAAAACCTTTTAGGTGGGGCAAAAACTCTATATCCACATATTTTTTAAGCAGGTTTTGATGCCTGTGAGCTCCGGCAAATCCGTGAAATGCGTGGGTTTTGGTATCTCTAAATACGGAGACGCTCCCTTTTGCCTTTGGCATATGGCACTTTACGCAGTTAGCGTTTTCTATCTCACCCTTTTCGTTAGTGGAGCAGACATTTAGTCCGAATTTGTTCTTTTTGTGCGAGTGGCAGCCCATACAGACGTTGCCCTGCAAAAAGTTCTTGTTGCTGGTGTCTATCTCGTGAAATGGGGATTTTATATGCTCTTTTCTGGTTCCAAAATATCTCTTTGGAGTTTTTGAGATAATGTTGTGATTCATCTTGTAACCCGGTTTTATATCCTTTATCCGGTGGCAGTAGGCGCAGGCCACAGCATCGTTTTGGGTAGGGTTTTTGGGGTCGGGCCCTATGCCGTTTGGGGCTATGAGCTCTTCAATGTTGTCCGCGGCCGGCGTATGGCACAAAGCACATCTGTAAGCTCCCTTTTTACTGTTTGGGTTTTTCTCCCATACCGCTTTGTGTATGGGGTCTTTAAAGATGGTAGCGTTGGCGTGCTGGCTTGTCTGATACTCCTCGAAAATTTTTGGATGGCACTCCTTACACGCGCTGTTTGGGGCGAAGTTGCCCGCAAATGCCAGCAGCGGCAG
>JAMOUF010000356.1 GCA_027068245.1 Campylobacterales bacterium
AAATAGATACCACAAACGCCGCTTTATAGACTTTGATGGGCTCTCTTTCAATCAGTGAGGCGTTTTTGTCGAAGTATGGTTTTACCCTCTCCGGATGGGAAACCTCGTAAGCCATCTCGCTGTAGTGGCCGTATCTTCTCTCTTTGTCTGGCTCGATTGCTCTTAAAATTACGCTCTCAAACCAGGAAGGGACGCTTTTGTTGAGCTCTTTGAGCCGTTTTGGCTTTTTGAACAGGGGAGTTTGAAAGGGCTCTATCTCTCCGAATGGAAACCTTTTTGTCAAAGCCTCATAGAGTGTGACGCCTATTGCGAAAATCTCACTGGCTTCAGTGACAGGCTCGCCGCTAAAACGCTCTGGTGCTAGGTAGCTTGGGGTTCCGGCGCGGCTGGTAATGGAGAAAATCTCTACGATGCTTCCAAAATCCACCAGTTTAAACCGCTTTTTGCCCTTAACTTCGGTTATGATGATGTTTTCGGGTTTTATATCGCCGTGAACCAGGTTGTATTTGAGTAAAAAGCTGCTGGCATTTAGTAAAAATTTGGCAAGCTCAATCGAGTCTTCTACAAAGATTGGCTTTTTCTTTATTGCCTCTTTTAGGCTTACCCCTTCTACATACTCCATCACATAGTATCTGGCACTTCTCTTTTTTGGGATAACCGCTTTTGGGAAAAATCCGGCTTTGAGTCTTTTCGCGTTCCAGGCCTCCTGGATAAAGATATCGAGCAGCTCCTCGTTTTCCACAGCTTCGATGGGCGGGAATTTTAGGACATACTTTTTCTCTTTGTTAACGGCAAGCCAGGTTCGCTCGTTTTGGATAAGCGGTTTTATGAGGGTGTAGCCATCTATTGTCAGATTTTTATTCAAGGTGGTGGGAATTGGCAGATTTAGCTTTTTAAGCTCACTTTTTCTATCTATCTCTTTTATATCTATTACTACAGCGCTTGTGTCATCCGGAAGGTTGTCCTTGACCTTTTTGCTGGCGTATTTTACCAGGCGCTGGGCGCTTATGGCGTTTTTCTTTATCTCCTCTTCATCCAAAACGGCCGTTATACCGTCACTAAGAAGCAAGATTTTATCTTTTGGGCGGATAAAGTTTTCAAAGAAGTAGGGCTCTATGTTTTCGCTCATCCCAATGGCCTGAGTCAGGATGTGGCTACCCTC
>JAMOUF010000357.1 GCA_027068245.1 Campylobacterales bacterium
GTGCGCTATGACGGGGTGATTGTGGTGGATTTCAACGAGGGGCTGGTGCCAAAGGTTGGAAGCGAGGATATGTTTTTGAACACGAAACTTAGAGAGGCGGTCAACCTGCCTACCATCGCTCAAAAAGAGCAGCTCCAAAAACACTACTACTATCAGCTTTTCAAAGGGGCCAAAAGGGTGGCCGTAAGTTATGTAAAAAATGAGGAGAGCGATATAAGCCGCTTTTTTTACGAGCTGAGCGACAAAGAGGATGAAAAAAGAGATTACGGCTCAATTTTGTATCAGTTTGGCAACATCTCTTCGCCAAAAAACGAGCTTTTGGAGTTTGAGATACCAAAGACCCTCTCTCCCACCTCTTTGGAGATGCTTTTGAAATGCCCCAAACGATACTATCTAAACAAAAAATTCAAAGCTCCCAGGGAGGACTATTTTGGCACTCTCATACACAGCGCCATAGGTGGCGCGAAGGATGCAAAGGACGAGAGGGAGTATTTCGAGAGAATCTGGAAAAATCTTTTAAAGAACAAAACCAAAAGCGAGGCTTTGCAAATCTATGCAAAGTGGTATAAAAAACTCAAAAGATTCGCCTACAAAGACTTTGCCTCTCTGGATAAAGATATGGTTTACGAGGAGCAAAAGAGTAAAAAATTTGGGGATTTTACCCTGAAAGCCCGGGCGGACAGGGTTGTTTACGCAAAAGAGGGGCCGGTGGTGTATGATTTTAAGACAAACAACACGCCCAACTATCTAAACCACTACAAAAAAGATGACACAAAGTTGCAAGCGGAGTTTTACTCCTATATCTGGGATAGCGACGATGTCTATTTTTGGGATTTGAATAACGTCTCTTTGCAAAAAGTCGATGTAAGCGGGGCTTTGGAGAGTATATCCAAAGCTTTAAAGAGGCTTGAGGGCGTAACGAGAATGAGCGAGGATTTGGGTTACTGCAGGTTCTGCCCGTTCAAGTTCGGTTGCAGGGGGGAGGTGTGATGAAGAGATTTTTGGCCCTCAAGGCCTCCGCCGGAACCGGCAAGACATACGCACTTGCCACCAGGTATCTGGCCCTGCTTTTTTTGGGGGCAAGGCCTTTGGATATCGTCGCCGTAACCTTTACCAACAAGGCGGCGAACGAGATGAGGGAGAGGGTGCGGGACTTTTTGATGGATTTTGATGGCAAAAGAGCCCAGGAGGTGGGAGAGATTTTGGGTATGGAGCCTGAAGGGGTTATGAAACTCTATCCGGATATAAAAAGAAAATATCTAAGCACCCCGCTAAACATCACCACCATAGACTCATTTATACAGTCCATTCTTAGAAAATTTGTCTATTACGCCTCTTTGAGAAGGGATTTTGAGATAGTCGATGAGATGGATATATTCGAGACTTTTATCGATTCGCTAAATGGCGAGGAGTTTGGGGAGTTTGTCAAGCTGGCTCTCTATTTTGATTATTCAACCACCTCTTTGAAGGAGTTTTTCGATATTTTATACCACAAATCCAAAGAGCTCGAGCATATCACAATCCCAAAAAGGCGAAAGCCGGATGAGAAGGAGGCCAAAGAGGCCTTTGAGAGGCTAAAAAATTATATATTAAACTCCGAAAAAGCCAGCAAAGTTGCAAAAAATAGCGTGGATATTGATTTTTACCACATTCCCAAAACTACCTGGTTTAAAAAAGATGCGCTCAAAAAGTATTCATATTTTAAAAAAAAGGATTTGTATCAGGATTGGTTCGAGGATGTTTTACAAAAGCTGAAAGAGTATTTTAAAAGTTATCTTCTCTATCAGGAATCCGATGTTCTTGAGAAGATATTTGGATATTTCAAGCGGTTTGAAGAGAGAAGAATTAAGGCTATTCACTCCACCAACACCCTCTCTTTCGAGGATGTGAAACATTTTACATACGATTTGCTGCAAAAATCGCTTGATAGCGACTATCTCTATTTCAGACTCGATTCACAGATAGAGCATATCCTCATAGACGAGTTTCAAGACACCTCTTTGGTGGAGTGGAAGGTTTTCGAGCCCCTGGTGGAGGAGATGAGAAGCACTCAAAACCGCAGGAGCTTTTTTTTCGTAGGAGATACCAAACAGGCCATATACGGGTTTAAAGGGGGGATGGCCCAGCTCTTTGACTATGTTGCCAAAAAGTTCGGTATGGAGGTTGGAAATCTCGATGTCAACTACCGCTCCAAAAGCAATATCGTAGATTATGTAAACAGGGTTTACGGCCTTAGTCAAAAAAGCAATGAGGGGGGCGGGTATGTGGATGTATCCCAAGCCGATGATATCTTTGAAAAGTTAAAAGAGAAAATCGATTTTTTGAAAGAAAACGGAGTCAACTACAAGGATATGGCAATTTTGGTCCACACCAACAAGGAGGTTGAGAGGGTGGCCCGGTTTTTGGAGGAGGAGTTAAAGATAAAAGCCAAAACCAGCTCCTCCAAAATGGTAGTCCACCACCCCTATGCATATGCTATCACGGAACTTTTGCGCTATCTTCACAATCCGGATATTACCTTGCATCTATACAATTTCCAATCCGTAGCCAAAGAGTACAGAGGCGATATAGCCATAGACAGGCCACTGAAAATGATAAAAGATATAGCCAGCAAGTATGGGCTTTGGGATGAGAGCGTGCTGGCTTTGATGCAAAAGAGTATGGAATTTGTAGACCTGCTCGATTTTGTGGAAAATATAGACTCTTTTACCAAAGAGCTTAAAAGCACCGACCAAAGCATCGAGGTTTTGACTATACACAAATCAAAGGGCCTCGCTTTTAAAAACGTGATACTGCTCGACAGGCTTGGCTCCTCGAACAACAAAAATCCGAAAATCATATTCGACTATGATGGAATTAAATTAAAAAGAGTGCTGCTTAGAAACGGCAGGGAGAGGCTCGATAGCGACTATGAGGCCGTGCTTCAAAAGGAGCGTAAAAAAGAGGAAGTGGAGTATAGAAATCTGATATATGTGGCCCTTACCAGGGCCAAAGAGGCCCTAATAGTCCTAAAAGGCAAAAATCTCGGGTTTTTGGATGATATCCAAACAGGAGAGATTATACCAGGCGCAGATAAAAAGAGTGAGAGATTGCAAAAGGTTGAGAGAGAGATTGTGGCCCTTGGAAGACAGGAACTTGAGGTGGAGAGCGAGGAGGAGTATAGCCCAAACGACTATGAGGCGATATATCTTGGCAACGCATATCACAGCTCTTTGGAACTCTCCCCCCAGTGGGCAAAATCGAGATATGGTATATTTGATATCGATTTTGAAAAGATTGAGCGGGATGTAAAAGAGGTGGAGAAGATACTCAATGAGAGTTTCAAGGGTGAACGATATAAGGAGATAGCGTTTAAAAATGGTGAAAAGGTGGGTATAATCGACCTTTTGATAAAAGATGGCGAGGATTTTGTCATAGTGGACTATAAAAGCGTGAAGCCAAAGGATATAAGCTCTTATATCAAACAGGTTCAGTTTTACAAAAATTTTGTTAAAGGGTCGAAAGGTTTTCTTCTCTTTATCGATACAAAAGAGTTAAAAGAGGTGTAGATGTTTGATTACAGCAAAGTTAGCGACGAGTGCATAAAGTGCGGTAAATGTATACCCACCTGCACGATACATCAGGTAAATCCGGACGAGGTTACAAGTCCCAGGGGATTTATAGAGCTGCTTGGGGATTATCAGAAGGGAAAGCTCGAACTTGACAAGACGGCGAAGGATATATTCGAGAGCTGCTTTTTATGCACGAACTGCGTGGATGTCTGTCCCAACTCCCTGCCTACCGATATGGTTATAGAAGAAGTCAGGGCAGATATAGCCAAAAAATATGGCATAGCCTTTTATAAAAGGGCCTTTTTCTGGCTGTTGCGCCACAGGTGGGCGATGGATTTGGCAAGCAAGCTCGGTTTTGTCTTTAAAAGCTGTTTTTTAAAGGAGGAGAAAAACGGCCTTGCCGCCAGGTTCTCATTGCCTATGGTAAAAAAGGGCAGACTGCTGCCATCTATGAAATCTGTCAGTTTTTTGAACAAATACCCCCAGACTATCAAAGGGGGAGATAAAAAAGTAGCTATCTTTATAGGGTGCCTGGCAAATTACAACTATACCGAAACCGGCGATGCGCTGGTAAAGATACTTAAAAGGCTGGGATATGAGATTTTTATACCCAAAAAACAGAAATGCTGTGCGGCCCCGGCCTATTTTACCGGTGATTTTGCCACTGTAGAGGCGCTTGCCAAGGCAAATATAGAGTATTTTGAGAGTTTTATAGACCAGGTGGAGGCCATCATCATCCCCGAAGCCACCTGCAGCGCTATGATAAAACATGACTGGGAGGTGTTTTTCAAAAACCGGGGGATGGAGGATTGGGCCGAGCGTGCCAAAAAGCTTAATGAAAAGATATTTTTAGCCACCCAGTGGCTATACTCACATACCGAGCTGCCAAAAATCCTGGAAGAGAAAAGGATAGACTTGAAAGTCACCTACCACGACCCGTGCCACGCCAGAAAGGTTCAGGGGGTATGGAGGGAGCCAAGAGAGCTTTTAAAACCTTTTAATCTGGTGGAGATGGAGGATTCCAACAGGTGCTGTGGTTTTGGGGGAGTGACTATGCAGACGGAAAAATACCATCTGGCAGAGGCGGCAGGCAGGCCCAAAGCAGCCATGATAGACAATACCGGAGCCGATGTGGTGGCTGCCGAGTGCAGTGCCTGCAGG
>JAMOUF010000358.1 GCA_027068245.1 Campylobacterales bacterium
AAAAAGGCCGGCGAACTTCCAACTCTGCCTATCTTTTCTATCTCGTACTCTTTTTTTATATGCTCCAAAATCTCTTTGCCGTGCATCCCTTTTAAAGAGGAGTGGGCGTGGATGTTTTCCATATACTCTATAAATCTTACCTGCATACCCCGCTCTTTGGCGTAGTTTAGCACATCGACTATCTCTTTGTCGTTAACGCCCTTTAAAGGAACCATATTTATCTTCACCTTCAGTCCCGCATCCAGTGCGGCATCAATCCCTTCCAAAACGTTTTTCAATACATCTTTTCCGGCGATAAGTCTGGCAACATCCGGTTTTAAAGAGTCCAACGAGATGTTGAGCCTCTTAAGCCCAGCCTCTTTTAGATCTTTTGCGATATCTTTCAACAGATATCCGTTTGTGGTCATAGCCAGATCGATATCCGGACTGTAGTCGTAGATCATCTTTATAAATCTATCCAGATCGGCTCTAAGAGTAGGCTCACCTCCAGTTAGTCTGATTTTCGTGATTCCCTCATCAATAGCAGCCTTTACGAACTCAAAAAGCTCCTCAAAGCTTAGAAGGTTCTCTTTTGGAACCCATGAAAAGGGCTTTTCCGGCATACAGTATTGACATCTGAAATTGCATCTTTCGGTCAAAGATATACGCAGATAGTCCACTTTTCTTCCATGTCCATCTATAAGCATCAAGCCTCTTTTTTAATTTTTAAACAATTGTAGCAGATTTTATAAAAAGAAAGATTAAAAAGATAAGTGTTTTGGAAGGCCAGGCCTTCCAAATTAGATAACCTCTTTCCAGATCTCTTTTTTCCAAAGATACGCAAGAACGGAAAGAATTACGAAGTAGAGTAGAACCCAGACACCGAGTCTCTCTCTTTTCTCTTTTTTTCTGTCACCAACTTTTTCAAGATGTTTGATGACCTTTTCGGTAGCGGCCTCTGTCAGACCAACTCTTGGCATAGCCGTTCCATGAAGAATCTTTTGCGGATTTTCCACGAAATCTCTGATATATTCAGGCCCACGGCTTCTGATATACATACTTAAATCCGGAGGCGTGGTTCCAAGATAGTTTTGCAAATTGGCCTCATACTTGGCAAGATTTAGCTCAAACTCCGCTCTTTCAACATCGTTTTTGAACTTGGGTTTCTCTCCAAGGACCGTAAGATTGTCATACTTTAGATTATGACATCTCATACACGCCACCTCGTAAGCCTCTCTGGTAGAGATATCCTTTTTGGCGATGGACTCAAGATAAGCCACGATATCGGCCAGATCCTGGTCGCTTCCGTAAAAGGCAGGCATCGGATAGGGTTTGGAGTCACTGAATTTATGCTCCAAAAGTGCCGCGTGAACGGGGTTTTTGATGAAATTCGCCAAAAACTTCCTATCCACCACGGAAGCGATATTGCTTAGATCCGGTGGATTTACGCCGTAAGTGGCACTTGCCGTAACAGGATCCATTGGAGCCGGAAAACCTGCCGCTTCAATACCGTGACATCCGGTACATCCGTTGTTTACAATCGCCTCTTTCCCTCTGGCGGCATCACCTTTAACGTTCAAAGGTTTTAGATCCTCATACTTAAAGGTTGCCGGTTCGTGGTGGGGATGCATCACAGAGTGAGCATAAGGCTCTATCCCCCAGTATGTGATTCCAACAAGTATAACGATTATGGCTAATATCTTTAGCTCTCTATTCATTTTGCACCCCCTACTCTTTTAACCACAACAGGTGAGAGAAAAAATAGCGCATAGAACAATAGGAACAGTAAAGCGACTATTATTCCGCTCTCCATAGTCTCAGCATATACCATATACCCTACGATAAAGAGCAACAGCGTAGTTATGATAACCAGCATCAAAAGCCCTCTTCTTCTGGCAGTAAGGGCTGGAAGGGCTGCAAAAAGGGCCAAAAAGCCTACAGCCGCCACATAACCGATATATGCGTTAAATCCCGTCGGCGGCAGTTTACCCCAGATTGTCAGGATAATCATATCGAACACCAAAAGCCAGAACCAGATGAAAAATCCGCCTCTTCTGTGTGCCGGAGCGACCTCGTCGTTTTTGTCGAACCATGGCAAAAAGAAGAATATAACGTTGGCGATACCAAAGGCTATAAGCCCCATATCCATCGCAGAAAGTGGCCCAACGTCAAAGAAAAATCCTCTCAGCACCTCGTAACTCCATAGAAAATACCACTCCGGATAGATGTGCGGAGGCGTCTTCATCGGGTTGGCCGGGTCAAAGTTTATAGGATCCATGGCAAAATCGTAGTGATAAAATACCAGATAGAAATAGAAAATCATAAAAACGCTGACAACGAAGAAGTCCTTACTTAAAAAGACAGGCCAAAATGGTATGACTTTTGCCTCTTTTTTAAGTCCCGCTTTATATTTTTCAGCCTCAGCGTCAAAATCTATATCCTCACCATCTTGGTTGTTAACGTGAGGAATTCTTAGCGTATAGAAGTGAAGCCCTATAAGCATCAAAATGATTAGAGGCAGCAAAAAGACATGCAGCATAAAAAATCTGGTAAGTGTCGGGTCGGATACATAGAAGTTACCCCTGATCCATATAACCAGCTCGTCGCCTATAAAAGGTATCCCGCCAAACAGGTTGGTGATAACCTGGGCCGCCCAGTAGCTCATCTGTCCCCAGGGAAGCATATATCCGCTGAAGGCCTCCGCGCTGAACGTCACAAACAGCAGCATACCGCTTATCCATATAAGTTCGCGCCCACGCTTGTAAGAGGCGTAGTAGATAGCGGTAAACATATGTATATAGATAACCAAAAAGACAACCGACGCCGCAACTGCGTGCATATGCCGCCAGAGCCATCCAAACCATACTTCCTGCATAATCGTATAGTTTACGCTGTCAAAAGCCAGCTTCGTATCCGGTTTGTAATACATAAGTAAAAAGATTCCCGATATCACCAAAATGGTAAACATCGTCATCAACACAACACCCATGGCCCAAAGAAAGTTTATATTCTTGGGAATCCAATACTCAGCCGCCAAAACCTTCCAAAGCTTCGTCAAAGCAAGTCTTTGGTCCAGCCACTCGTAAATACTGTTCGCTTTTGTAAAATGTGCCATGCCTACTCCTTACGCTTTGCCAACGAGTTTTAGATACTCAGGTCCCTCTTCGCCCAAAACCAGTTTCGTGCCCTCTATCTTAAAGGGAGGGATATCCAGAGGTCTTGGAGGCGGTCCGAAGGTATCTACGCCACACGCGTCGTACTCTCCGCCGTGGCAGGCACAGTGAAAGATCTTCTTATCAGGCTCCCAGGTAGGGATACATCCCAGGTGCGTACAAAGCCCTATAACTATAAGATAGTCGCTGTCTCCTATTTTTACCAGCCTCTTTTTAGGCTCGTCCGGAAGTTTTTTACAGTTATCCGTTGGAGGTTTTTTCAATATAAATATAGGTTTACCCCTCCATGTAACCGTTCTAAGCTCTCCCGGTTTCATAGGAGATAGATCCACCGTGGTAAAACCCGCGGCCATAACGCTTGGCAACGGGTCCCAGGTGCGTTTCATGGCGTAAAGCGCCGCAAGTCCGCCCGCAGCCGCAAATCCACCAAAGACTTTACCGATAAAACTTCGTCTTTCTTGATCTGCCATTGGCAATCCTTTCATAAGATTTTAAGTCAATTGATTTTATTACAACTTTTATTAAGATAGGATAAATTTTAGCTAACTATTAACTAACTTTTTAAGTTTGAAAACCCAAAATTTCTTTTATCTTCTCAGCGGCCCTCTCAACACCCATCCTTTTCAAAAACTCCCTGTCACCCTCTTTTGCCTTCAGTATCGCCTCCTGAAGTTTTTCTATCTCGTAACCCATGTTAACAACCCCTACCCTCTCCAGCAGCTGGGCGTATTCGCTCTCATATTTTGGAAAAAATATGGTTTTGGCACCTGCTGCTGCGGCTTCAAGGGCGGTCTGTGGCGAGGAGGAGACAAAGATACGGCTTCTTTTTATCACATCCTCATACTCCTCTATCTCATGGATATTTTTGAAATACTCCTTTAGCTCCTTGACATATTCAACAAAAAAGTAAAACCCTTCCAAAAAGTCCAGCTCATACTCTTTTAGCTTTGGAGCCAGCTTAAGCAGCCTCTTCTCATAATCAGAATCCCCCCAAAAATAGCATCTTTGGATATCTTTTTCACTCTTTTTGAAATACTCCTTGTCTATCAGCACCGCATTAATAACGTTTTGACCCACGATATACGGGGATATAAGTATCTCCCCATCTTTTGGCGTATCTTTTGGATCGTAGCTTATCCGGATAAAGGTTTTGAAAAAATCTATCATCTCCTCATGCAAATTGGCCTCAAGATGCTCGTCGCTGTCGAAAACCAACACATCGCCCCTTTGGCACACATTCGAGATGTTTCGCACATCCTCTATCCCCACGCTCTTTCTTATGCCAAGCTCTTTTAGATAGCTTGCCGCCCGAAAATCGGTCGTCATAAAGTATACGTCGTCGAACTCCTTTGCCAGCGCCGCAGACCTTCTTAGTCTATCCAGATCACCCCGGTGGTCCGTTCTGGCATAAAAATATATCCTCATATTTTTCCTTTTTCTTTCATTTTTATATATATATGTAGTATCTCCAGCGCCGCAGGCGTTATTCCACTGATTTGGGAGGCGTTGAAAAGCGTTTGGGGCCTGAACTTTTTAAGTTTCTCTTTTACCTCGTTGCTAAGACCGCTTATAGCGTCAATATCCAGATCTTTTGGAATCTTTATATCCATCAGGTCCCTCATCTTTTGAATCTGCTCTTTTTGCTTCTTGATATACTGGTGGTATTTGGCTTCTATCAGTATCTGCTCTTTGGCCTCTTTGGAAAAATCTTTTAACTGCGGTGCGATACGCTCAAGTTTTTCGATATTGAAAGAGGCCCTGGAAGCCAGGTTTTTAAGACTTGTCTTGTCGTTTATCTTCTCCTCGCCGATAGATTTTAAAAACTCCAGACTCTCCTTTGTGGGAGTTAAAAAGTTCTCTTCCAGATATTTTAAACCCTTTCTTATCTCCTCTTGTTTTTTTACAATCTTAATATGGCTCTCCTCATCCAAAAGCCCCAGCCTGTAACCATATCCGCCAAGCCTCAAATCTGCGTTGTCCTCCCTTAGAAGGAGCCTGAACTCCGCCCTGCTGGTAAACATCCTATATGGCTCTTTCGTCCCCTTCGTAACCAGGTCGTCTATCAACACCCCTAGAGAGGCCTCATCCCGCCCAAGTATAAGCGGCTCCTTTTCCTGCAGGGCCAAAGCGGCGTTGATACCGGCCATCAACCCCTGGGCCGCAGCCTCTTCGTATCCGGTTGTGCCGTTTATCTGGCCGGCCAGATAGAGCCCTTTTATCTTTTTGGTCTCCAGGGTGTGATACAGCTCCGTAGGATCCACATAGTCATACTCGATGGCGTAGCCGTATCTGACTATCCGGGCGTTTTCCAGCCCCTTGATACTTCTTATCATCTCCTCTTGAACATCCGGCGGCAAAGATGTGCTAAGTCCGTTTATGTAGTATTCCGTCGCCTCCAGGGTCTGGGGCTCCACAAATACCTGATGGCGCTCTTTGTCTTTGAACCTGTATATCTTGTCCTCGATACTGGGACAGTATCTGGGCCCCACACCCTCTATCTGTCCGGTAAAGAGCGGGGCTCTGTGGAAGTTGGACTCGATTATCTCATGGGTTCTTTCGTTGGTATAGGTGATATAGCACGGCAGCTGAGTGGGGTTGAACCCCTCTCTTGGCGTTCTGAAGCTAAAAGGCAGAGGATTGGAATCACCCGGCTGTATCTCCATCTTGCCAAAGTCGATGCTTTTTGCGTCTATTCTGGCACAGGTTCCGGTCTTTAGCCGTCCCATATCCAATCCAAGCTCTTTTAGGCTGCGACTTAGGGCGTTGGAGGCGAACTCACCGGCCCGACCAGCCTCTTGCCGTATCTCCCCTATATGTATGAGCCCCCTTAAAAAGGTTCCGGTGGTGACGATTATCTTTTTGGCGTGGTAGATATTTTTCAAACCGGTCTCCACACCTATCACCTCTTCCTTTTTGACAACTATCTTCTCCACCATCTCCTGAGCCACTTCCAGGTTGGGTGTGTTTAAAACCGTGGTTCTGGCAGCCATCTTGTATCTATCCATATCAATCTGCGCCCTCGAGCCTCGCACAGCCGGCCCTTTTGAGGCGTTGAGAATCCGAAACTGTATGCCGGCTTTGTCGGTCAAAAGTCCCATCTGCCCTCCAAGGGCGTCTATCTCTTTTACCAGATGTCCCTTTGCCAGACCACCGATTGCCGGGTTGCAGCTGACAGCTCCTATCTGCTCTGCAAGCATGGTTATCATCAAAGTTTTATGCCCCATCCTGGCGGCGGCCAAAGAGGCCTCGATACCTGCGTGGCCTCCACCGATAACGATGACGTCGTATTTCATAAATCTCCTCTGTGATATAATGTTTTCATCGATATTAGCAAAAAAACGGAAGAATTAAAAGATGTTTACAGGACTTATAAAAGAGATAGCGAAAGTTAGAGAGTTTAGCGGCGACAGACTCGCCCTGGAGGCAAAATACAGGCCAAATATCGGAGATTCCATAGCCGTCAACGGGGCATGTCTAAGCGTTACGAAACTCTTTGGAGGAGGGTTTGAGGTGGAGCTTAGCGAAGAGACCCAAAGAGTAGTGGCAACGGAAAACTACCGGCACAAAGTCCACATAGAGCCGGCACTAAAGGTTGGCGACAGGCTTGAGGGGCATATAGTCCAGGGCCATATAGACGCCATCGGAAAAATTACGAAAATCGAGAAAAAAGCGGGCTCTACGGACTTTTACATCCAGGTGCCAAAGGAGAAGATAAAACTCATAGCCCCAAAGGGAAGCATAGCCGTTGATGGCGTCAGCCTTACCGTAAACGAGGTTTACGATGAGAGTTTCAGGCTTACCCTTATCCCCATAACCTTGAAAAACACCCTCTTTGGAACCTACAAAGCCGGCAGGCGGGTAAACATAGAGACCGATATGTTCGCCAGATATCTGTATCATATGTTTAACAAAGATAAAAACCCAACCTGGGAAGAGATAGAAAAAATCCAGGCGCTTTTTTAAGGAGAGTTATGAGACTGTTTATAGGAGCTTTCGCAAAGATTTACGACTATGAAAAAATTAAAAAGGATTTTAGCTTTATAAAGGGAAACTGGACCAAAGAGGAGAATATCCATATCACATATCTCTTTTTGGGCGAGGTTGATGAACATGAGAGGATTTTGGGCTCTCTTTGTAATCTTGAATACAAAAAAACCGTGATTCCTTTAAAGGGCCTCGGTTTTTTTGGACGCCCACCCAAAATACTCTATGCCAAAGCCGATGAAAAGCCTCTTTTACAGCTACAAAAAGATATTTGCTCCCTTCTTGGAAAAAAAAGCGACAAACCATTCATCCCCCATGTAACCCTATGCCGGATAAAGGATGTAAAAGAGCCTAAGAGGTTCTATCAAAAGATAGAAGAGTATGAGGATAAAACCGTAGGGGAGCTGGAGATAAAGGTGGAGCTGATAAAGAGCACCCTTACGCCAAAGGGGCCCATATACAGCTCTATTGGGAGCTTTTAAAATGAAACGCCAGCCACAAAGAGCCCTCCTCCACCTCCAACAGGGTATGTGGAGTTTTGGCGGGAATGTAGATATAGTCACCCTCTTTTAGTTCCACTCTTCTTCCATCCACCGCAAGCAAAGCCCTTCCTTTGCAAAGGACAACCCACTCATCCTCCTCCTGGCAAAACTCCATCGGCTCTTCGATTTTGCCGCTGATAATTTTTACTATTTTGATATCATCCTTTAGAAAGAGGGTTTCAAAAACCTCTCCCTCCTTTGGCGGCTCCCCGGTAAAAATATTAAAAGCGTCACTTTTTAAAATCATCTTCGCTGAATTTCTCCACCTGATATACATAAATCTCCGGATGAAGCTCCAGGCAGTTTGGCGGCAGGCCTGCTTTCATACAAAGATGGGCGAAAAACTGGTCAAAATCCGGCAGCTCCTCCCATACCTGTGGCAAAAAGGTGGCCTGATGAGAGCCATATTTCAATACAACGCCGTCAATTCCCGGCCTGATTTTTCTTCTTAAATCCTCTATATCGGTATAAGGCAGCGGCTTTGGCTCGCTTAGAAGAGATATCTCTATGGATATTTTGTCAAACTCCTCCGGTGTCAGCGGCGGAAACCTGGGGTCCCCAAAAGCAGCGGCCTTGGCGTTTTCTATGATGTCCTCTATCAAAGGTCTGTGGGGAACCAGCGAGCCTATGCAGCCTCTTAGGGAGTTTCTCTCGTTTATCGTAACGAATACGGCTCCAGGCTTTGCAAGTTCCGGATACATCTCTATAAGTTTTCTTTTCACATCCTCGGTCAGCTCCTTGTGGCCCAAAAACTCCTCTTTTATCGCAATCCTTGCGATATTTAGCATTATCTTTTTCAGTTCGTCGCTTATCATGGCAGCTCCTTTTTTTAGCTATTATATTATTTTACAGCCTCCTATACTGTGACTTTTATATCAAAAAGAGATATCTTTGTCCCAAATAGGAGATGATGAGCTCCTCTTTCTTTTCATTTGCATATCGATTTTTTTAAGGGGCAGTTCGGTTTTGGAGGCGATGGTGATTTTTTTGATACCCTCAATCTCCTTCTCATAAACATTGAAGCCGGCCTCATACAGCCCAAGCCTCACGGGAGCGGCTATGGAGTAGGTGGTAAGAACGCCGCTGGAGTTCAACAGCATATAAATATCCTTAAAGTACTCCACGCTCCAAAGGGTTGGGTTCTTTTTGGGGCTGAAGGCGTCCTGGTAAACGGCGTCGATATCCTCAAGTCCTTTTACATACTCCCTCGCATCTCCCACGAAAAGCTCGATTTTTATCTTCTCATCCTCGTATCTATGCTCATTTACCAACGATTTTATGATATTTCGGTATCCGGATAGATAGGAGGGGTAGTTGAATGAGGGAAGCTTTTTCAAAAGCTCTTTATCGAACTCCGGAGAGAATATTTTCAATGATTTTACACTATTTTGACGCTGGAAATGGTAGATGGTGGCAAGGGTGTTTATGCCAAGCCCGAAACAGATATCCAAAATTTTCAGCTCATCCTTTTTTACCAGGTCAAAAACAGGTTTTACATGTTTGAAGTAGGCCTCGCTGAAGGCCCCGTCACGGAGGCTATGGTAGCATTCGTCAAATTTTTTGGAGTAGAGCGTATATGTGCCGTCGGCACTCTTTTTTGGCTCATAGTCCATCACGAAACTTCATCGAGCTCGCTAAAGGCCACCCCCTCGGCAATCTCTTCGAGGGTGGAGTTTTTAGGGGCTATAAGAACTCTGGCACCAAGCTCGAACACCTCATCAAGCCCCTCGTCTTTATCACAGGTAATAAAGTAGTCGAACATATTCTCTTTGAAATCAGCTTTGAAATCCACTTTGGATATATTAAGCCCATCAAGCGTCATAAAGGCATATAAGGCGGCCTGGCTCAAGGGTACGATTTTGCTTTGGAGGTGAGCGTTTTCATCAACCGGAACTACTACTACCATTATTCGCCTATTACCTTTACCTGCGACGGGTCCACGTCGCATCTTTTCTTATCTATGGCAGAGGGGTCCAGTTTCAGCTCCTCGTTGTCCATGATGGATATGCCGCTATCTATCACATGCTTCGCAATCTTTTGAGCTTCGTTGAGCGAATGCATATAGCAGCTTCCGCACTGATAAATATTCAGCTCCGGAATCTCCTCCACGCTTTTTATAGCCAGCACGTCTCTCATACTCTTCTCCCAAGCCTGCGCCACCTCCAGCTCATCGGGCTGCCCTATCACACTCATATAAAACCCTGTTCTACATCCCATGGGAGAGATATCTATCACCTCGCTATCCAGGTGCTCTCTCATAAATCCGGCTATTAGATGCTCCAGCGTGTGGGTTCCTTTGACACTCATTATCTCCTTGTTGGGCCGGCAAAACCTGAGGTCGAAAACCCTTATATCGTCGCCCGCTGGGGTTTTCATATCCTTTGCCACCCTTACGGCCGGGGCCTTCATTTTGGTATGGTCCACCATAAAACTGTCTACTAACGGCATAACTCTCCTTTAAAATTCGTCTATTATCGTATTGTATGCCATCTCTTTGGCGCTTAAGAGGTTTTGAACGGCCCTTGCCACCACATCCTCCTGTCCCTCTTTGCAGGCAACTCCGAGCGAAAATCTGCATCCGGGATGACTCTTTTCAAGCACATAGAGGATTTTATTGGCAACTTTCGTATAGGCGTCCGGTCTGTTGGCAAAGAAAAGAAGTGCGTAAAGACCTTTGTCGATTTTTTTAAAATTATCGGCACATCTTATGTTTGCCAGCAGCGTTGGGGAGATATCCTCCCCGCAGTCTGTCCAAATAAGCAACAGGCAGTATGGAAGCTGATACCTCGTGGAGAGGCATTCGAAGAATTTAACCTCCTCCTTGATGGCATCTTTGACGTTCGAGTAGATATATGGCATCTATACTCCGGCTTCCTCTCTTTTTTGCAGATACTCCCATTTGGTATCCACGGCCTTTTGCCAAAGGTCTATGATATGTCTGTTTTCAGGTTTGAAAAGGTGGCGAAATCTTGGCTGTGCCGCCAGATACTCTTCCACGGGAATCTTGTTTTTGGGCCTGTATGTGATATTTAGCTTGGTATTATATATGATTCCGTGCTCGTCACGCTCGTTTATAATCTCATACAGAGGCCAGACACAGCTGTCGACTCCAAGGTCGCTTACCTCGATGGTATCTTCAGGAGCGTGTTTCCACTCTGTTGTACAGGCGCTCTGGGCGTTAATGTAAACAGGACCGTTTACCTCGAAACCCTTTTGAACCTTCTTAACCAGATCTTTCCATTTGCTGGGGCTCACCTGGGCCACATAGGGAGCTCCGTGGTCCGCCATAATCTCCACCATGCTCTTTTTCATCATCTTCTCACCGTAACTCACCTTTCCAGCAGGACTGGTGGTGGTGCTGGCACCGATTGGAGTGGAGGAGCTTCTTTGTCCACCTGTGTTGGCGTAAACCTCGTTATCCAAACATACATACATAAAGTTATGCCCTCTCTCAAAGGCCCCGCTCAACGACTGAAATCCGATGTCGTAAGTTCCGCCGTCGCCTGCGAAAGCGACGATTTTAGGCTCTCTTCCCTCATCCACCATCTTCTGCGTCGCAGGAGGCAGCTTGCCCTTTCTCTTCATCACCTCGTAGGCCGCACTTACCGTAGCCGCGGCTACCGCAGCGTTTTCAAAGCCTATATGTATCCAGCTTACATCCCAGCTGGTTTTTGGATAGACCGCTGTACAGACCTCCAGACATCCGGTAGCGGTTGCCACGATAACCGGGTCGTTCGTGGCGTTTAGCACCTCTCTAACGATGATGTTGTGTGAACATCCCGGACACATCAGGTTGGCACCCTCGAACCTGTCGTTCGAAAGTGAAAACTCTTTTAAGTTCTTAATCTTTTTTACCATCTCTTCCCCCTCTTAGTAAAACGCTAGCTTAGGACCTCTTAGACCTAAGAACTGCTGTAATGGATATTTCGCCTCTCCCGCTTTGGCACACTCGTCAAGCTCTTTGTATACCTCTTTTAGCATATCTATCGTGGTATCCCTGCCGCCAAGACCGTAGATGTAGTTCAACATCACGGGGTTTTTGCCGTGAGCCAACAGTGCGGCGCTGACCTCATTGTATAGAGCTCCAAAAGTTCCTCCAGGAGCGCTTCTGTCAAGCGTAGCTACCGCTTTTACATCTTTTAGCGCCTCGGCAACCTCGTTAAATGGAAAAGGTCTGAAAACCCTTAGGCTTATGACGCCGGCTTTTATACCCTGCTCCCTCATCTGGTCTGCGGCGATTCTGGCACTCTCCACCGTAGTTCCCAGTGCGAAAATGGCCACGTCTGCATCATCCATTTTGTACTTGTATACAAAATCATACTCCCTGCCGGTCAAATCCTTAAACTCATCGAACACCTTTTTGATGGTGGAGAAGGAGTTCATCAAATCGTTATGCTGTCTCGCTTTGTGTTCGAAGTGCCAGTCCTCCTCTGTCTGAACCCCGTGGGTTACCGGGTTGGCAACGTCGAGCATGGTGTTTACGGGCTTGAACTCCCCTATAAACTTGGCCGCCTCCTCATCTTGCAAAGGATAGACGTTTTGGGCCGTATGGGAGCAGATAAAGCCGTCTTGATGGACCATAACGGGAAGCCTTACGTTCAAATCCTCGCCTATTTTAAAGGCCATAAGGGTCAGGTCGTAAGCTTCCTGGGGGTTGTAGGAGCAAAGCTGAATCCATCCGCTGTCACGCCCTAGATACATATCCGAGTGGTCGCCGTTTACGTTCAAAGGAGCGGCCAAAGCTCTGTTTACCACCGTCAAAACGATAGGCAGCCTCATACCGCTCGCCTGATACAAAACCTCAACCATCAACGCAAAACCCTGAGAGCTTGTGGCCGTTGCAGCCCTTACTCCGGCGGCACTTGCGGCCACGCAGCCACTCATTGCGGAGTGCTCCGACTCCACCATGATAAAATCCCCGTCCACATAACCGTCAGCCAAAAATTTTGAATAGTTTTGCACTATCGGCGTCGATGGAGTAATAGGATAAGCCGCCAAAACATCCACATCCGCCTGTCTAAGCGCCTGTGCGGCAGCCATATTTCCATCCCAAACCTCAAGTTCGTTCAATTCATACTTTTTCGCCATTACTTTTCCTTTTCCTCTTTTTTAGGCCACATTTTCAAAGCCTCGTTGTTATCCAAATGTTCGGGGAACATAAGAAGGGATTTTGGATTCGTGGGGCAAACCTCCACGCATATTCCGCACCCTTTGCAGTGCTCGTAAATCACACCTATCATCTTTTTGTCCCGGCTTAAAATAGACATATCCGGACAGAAAACCCAGCAGAACTGACAGTCGATGCACAGGTCCCTGTTGTATACCGGCTTTTCGACCCTCCAGTCGCCCACCTGCCACTCGTGGGAGTTGGTTGGAGCGTAAGGCCTCTCATCCATCGGCACCTCGACCACATCCTCAACGGGCTCCGTAAAAGAGAAAAGCGCGGCACCGGGTATCAGCTCATCCCAGCCCAACTCCTTGATTTCGTTTACATCTTTTATATCTTTTAAACTCTTCTTACCCATGCTCTATCCTTTATTTAACTTCGTTATAAGCTCTCTCGATGGCGGCCATGTTGGCGTCGATTATCTTTTGGGGGAATTTGCTCAACACCTTCTTCATAGCCTCTTTGAAGTAGTCAAGCTCGAACATTCCGCTCACTTTCATCAGCGCTCCAAGCATCGGGGTGTTTGGAATGGCCCTGCCGATGGTATCCAAAGATATCTGCATACAGTCCACCACATAGACCTCTTTGCCCTCAAGTTTTGGCTGGGCCTTTATAAGCTCCTCTTTGCTTAAATGGGTAGTGATAATGTACTTTGTATTCTCTTTCTCGTTTGCCGTAATATCGGCCGTATATGTAAGTCCGGGATCGATAACCAGCACATAGTCGGGCCTCATATATTTTTCGTGATTGAGAATGGGCTCTTCGTCGACTCGGTTGTATGCGGTCATAGCAGCCCCTCTTTTGGCTGAGCCGTAAAAGGCAAAAGCCTGCACATATTTCCCGGTGTTCGCAACCACGTCAGCCAAACCTTTCGCCCCGGTCACCGCGCCCTGTCCGGCCCGGCTGTGCCATCTTATCTCTAACATATCATCTCCTATCAAACAAAATTGTTACCATATTGTAATTAACAACCTCTTAAATATAACTTTATGAGAAGTTGGATTATTATCTCTTAAATAGTATAAATTAATTCTTAATATAAATACAAATTATACATTTTCAAAATGTTTTATAAATCTCACCGCACCCGGGGCATCATCTTTGATATATTTGGCGCAGCGGCGCAGCGACTCCTTGCTCTCATATCCGCAAAGCAGGGCTACGGAGTGTATCGAGGCAGCATTCGCCGCCTCGATATCCAAGCAGGTATCGCCCACCATCCAGCTGTGCTCTTTTAAAGCCCCTATCTGATGCAACGCTTTCAACACGGGTTCCGGATGGGGTTTTGGGTTTATCACATCTTCACGGCCGATAACGGTTTTGAAATATTCAAGCAGTCCGAAAAATTCCAGCAGCTCCTTTGAGTAGAGCCCGGTTTTGGTCGTAACGACGCCTAGATTGGCAAACCCGTAAGCCTCCAACACGGCCTCTTTGGCTCCTGGCAGCAGACGCGTCATCTTCTTGGATACCTCCTTGTAACACTCCTTATAAGCACGCACGAAAGGTTCGGGATTTTTCACTCCCAGATGCAGATACATAAAATCCAGAGGATGGCCTATGAGTTTCGTTATCTCCTCCTCCTTTGGCCTGGGAAGGGCAAATCTGTCGAAAGTATGGTAAAAACAGTGCAAAATAGCCTCCGTGGAGTCTATGAGCGTTCCGTCCAAATCAAAAAGAATCGTTACCTTTTTCACGGCTTTATCCAGTCTATGGCGTTATGCATGATACCTACGATTGATGGCTCCACGTTTTTTATATTTCTGTTTACCGCCGTAATGGAGTTTGGGATATATAGAAAAACATAGGGTATGTCGTTTACTATAAGGGCGAAAATCTTTCTGTAGATTTTGGAAAGCTTTTTTATATCCACCGTCTGTTCCGCCTCCTTTATCAGTCTGTCTACCTCTTCGTTTTTGTATCCGACAAAGTTGAAACCCCCTTTTTTCGCCGATTCGCTGTGCCAGATGGAGTAGGCGTCGGGCATAAGACCAAGACCCCAGCCAAGAAGCACCGTCTCAAATTTTCGTGGCATCACCACGGTGTTTAAAAAGGCCTGCCACTCCATAGCCCGGATGGTAACCTTGACGCCGATTTTCAACAGCTGGTACTGGATTATCTGGGCCGCATACATCCTCAGGGTGTTGTTGGAGTTGGTGGCTATCTCGAACGTCAACGGGTTGTTCTCATCATATCCGGCCTCTTTCAAAAGCTCTTTGGCCCTTTTGAGGTCGGTTCTGGGCGGCTTTATATCCGGATTGTAGGCAAAAGTGCCCGGCATAAAGGGACCGGTGCATATCTGTGCGTGGGAGAAAAAGAGGATATCTATCAGCATATCTCTATCCACGGCCAGATTTATGGCCTCCCTGACCCTTTTGTCCTGGAACTTTTTCAGCCTCAGGTTAAATCCCAGATAGCTGTATCCGTGGCTTGGCATCTCGTAGATGTCGTAAAACTTTTTAAAATCCTCATCTATCTGCCTCTCAAGCTGTAAAGGAGACAAAGAGCCCACATCCAGCTTTTTCGATTTTAGCATCAAAAACTGAGTGGAGGGGTCCGGCAAAAAGTGGTAAAAGAGCCGCTCTATATTGGGTTTATGCTCGAAGTAGTCCTCGTTGGCATAGAGCACTATGTCGGATGAGGCTGTGAACTCTTTGAGCTTATATGGCCCTGTGCCTATTGGGTGCTGATTGAAAGGGCTTGTCATTATATCTTTTTCATTTTCCAGAATATGCTTTGGCAGCATACCTATCATCCAGGTATGAAGCGCTTTGAAGTATGGCTTTTTATACTCCACCACGATGGTGAAATCGTCTATCTTTTCAATACCCTTTACATATCTGAACTCACTGCTGTATGGGGTGAAAATCTTTGGCGATACGGCAAGCGAGTATGTAAAGAGCACGTCATCGGCACCAAACCTTACCCCATCGTGCCACAGCACGTTATCTCTTAATTTTATCCACAGATGGGTCTTATCCAGGAACTTGAACTCTTTTGCCAAATCCCCCACCACTTTTCCATTTTTGTCATATTTGAAAAGGCCGTTGAATATCCATCCGGCTATCTCCCCGCTGGCACTGTCCGTAGCCAGCAGCGGATTTATCCGGCTGGGGGAGGCGGATATGGCAAGATGCAGGGTGGATGCATAAAGGGAAAAGGTGAAAAAAATGAAAAAAAGGGCTCTCATCAAACTCTCCATGCCAAAATCTTAACCTAATAATAACAATATTTTGGTAAACTTTACTCTAAAAGGAGGCGTTTTGAAGATACTACTGGTAGAAGATGACGAACTGCTGGCACTGAGCCTGAAAGATTTTTTGGAGAGCGAGGATTTTCAGGTGGATGTGGCTTTTAGCGCCGATGAGGCACTGGATCTAACCTTTGACAACAGATACGACCTCTATCTTTTCGATATAAATTTAAGTGGAGAGAGCGGGTTGAAGGTGGTTGAGGAGCTAAAAGAGGCCGAGGATGAGACGCCGGTGATGTTTATAACCGCACTCACTTCTTTGGATACGATAGCCGAAGCTTTTGACATAGGAGCAATAGACTATATAAAAAAACCGTTTCACCCCCAGGAACTCATTATCCGGATAAAGTCCAAATTTTTCAACAACAGCGAAAACGAGGTATTAAAGTATAAAAACCTTGAACTTGATACAAAAAATATGACTATCAAGGTGGATGGACACAGTGAAACGATAGGGGAGATACAGTTCAAGATATTGAAGGCTTTACTGGAAAACAGAAACGAAATTGTTCCAAAAGATACCCTTTTAAACATTATGAACCACCCTTCCGACGTTGCGCTTAGAGTAACGATAAACAAGCTGAAAACCAAATTCGGCCTGGATATTAAAAATATTCGCTCAAAAGGCTATTTAGTTGAATAGGAGTGAGAAAGAGTCACTTTACAAAAACTTTTTTATCTTTTTCACCCTTTTGGAAATCCTGCTGGCCCTTATCTTTTTTCTCTACTTCACCGATAAAAAAAAAGATATTTACGAACTTCTGCTAAACAGAATGCATATTTGCAGCTATACACTCAACTGCAAAGAGTTTAAATATGATTTCGCACCAAAAAAGAGCAAATATCTTCTAAACAAAATCTATGAGTCCAAAAACTCCATCTACGCCCTTTTCCCCCTTCCAACCTCAAAAAAATATCTGCTTAAGGTGGTTTATGGCAAAGATAAACTCAAAGAGGACATTATAAATTTGGGTAAAAAAATTTTTTATATTTTCTTCCTGGCAACTCTTATTATCTCTTTGCTCGCTTTTATACTTACACTATACTCCTTAAAACCCATAAGAGACGCTCTAAAGATAAACCAGGAGTTCATCAAAGACATTTTACACGATTTCAATACCCCAATCTCTGCGATTAGGCTAAATGTGGAGCTTTTGAAAAAAAACTGCAAAAGCCCATATCTGGATAGAATAACCAAAAGTATCGACACTATAGTCTCCCTTCAGGAGAATCTGCGGCTCTTTTTGAAAAACATAAAAAAAGAGAGTAAACAAATCAATGTAAATTCCCTGGTAAAGAGCAGAGTCTCCTTTTTCAAATCCCTCTATCCCAACCTAAGATATAAAGTTATCGACAAAAGCCGATTAAATATCTCTACCCAAGAAGAACTGTTTACAAGAATCATCGACAACATTATCTCCAACGCCTCAAAATACAACAAAAGGGGAGGGTATGTCTATGTGATAGTCGACAAAAACAAGATCGTTATAGAGGATAGCGGAAGAGGCATCAAAAATCCAAAAAAGGTATTTGATAGATTTTACAAAGAGAGTGACAGAGGAATTGGCATAGGGCTTAGTATCGTAAAGAAACTTTGCGATGAGCTTGATATAAAAATCGATATAGAGAGCGAGCCCCAAAAAGGGACGAGAGTGATCCTAAAACCTAATAACAGCTTCCACCAAGACGCGAAATAGTGTCGCAAATGGTTTCTACCTCCCTCTCAACACTTTCAAGTATTTCTATATTTTCACAGCTGCCTTTGACCTTTTTTAGATGAAAAGGGTCTATATAGATATTCAACTCTTTGGACTCTATAGCAACACCTGGAACTTTGTCCCCGTTTTTACTTTGGTAATGAATAAGCAGGCTAAAAAAACCTTTTTTGCCTTTTTTTACTTTAGTAAACTCTTTTTTCTTCAACTCCCCGTCATCATATACCGAAAAATCTATCAGATCAAAACCCTTTTCATCGTTTTGGGTTCCAATGGCACTTCCTCGTATATATAAGACCACGCAGGAGTTGTTATTCTCACTGATATAGAAACCAGTTATCCGGATTGCGTCATCAGCCGAATATATATCGGGAAGCTTGGCACCAAAGGCCAGATAGAAAAGAGTTAAAAAAAGAGTTATTTTTTTCATAAAAAAATTATATCAGAATTTACTTAACCTTCTCAAAATCATTCCCCTCGGCACTCCATGCATAAACTCCACCTGATAGATGGTGTGCGTTGGTATAGCCCATCTGGTTTGCAAGAAAATTTCCCACTGTAGCCGTTCTACTGCCCGTTCTGCATATCAGAACGAAGGGAGTCTCTTTGGTAGGAACCAACTTTTGAAATTCCTCCATAAACCTCTCTACATCATAATTGCCATACTCGTCAAAAAAGGTAAGCAGTTTTGATCCGGGCACGACTCCAGTCTGTCTCCACTCTCCTGGAGTTCTTATATCTACCAAAACGGCACCCTCGGACTGCAGTTTCTTAAGCTGGGAAGGCGTTATATCTTTTAACATTGGAAAAACCTTTGAAAAAATTTTTGAAGTGTTTGGGCGAAAAGCCCAAAGAGATTATCTTTTTGAGAACTGAGGAGAACGTCTCGCTTTTCTTTTTCCATATTTTTTTCTCTCGACGACCCTGGCGTCACGGGTAAGAAGTCCGTGAGGTTTCAATACCCCTCTCATACCTTCGTCCATTTCGCAAAGAGCCTTGGAGATACCGTGTTTCAAAGCGTCAGCCTGGGCTGAAATACCGCCACCCAGAGTTACCGCTACTATATCCACACTCTCACTCATCTTTGTAAGCACAAGAGGCAGCCTTACTCTAAGCTTCAATGCCTCAAGCCCTCCAAGCCACTCGTCAAGCGCCATACCGTTTACCGTAATTTTACCGCTGCCCTTGCTTAGCCAAACTTTGGCTTTAGCAGTCTTTCTCTTTCCTGTCGCGTAATATCTTGCCATTTTAGTTTCCCTTTACCTGTGCTGTATGAGGGTGTTCGCTACCCGGATATACTTTAAGTTTTTTCAACATGGATCTGCCAAGTTTCGTTTTTGGCAGCATTCCTCTGGTTGCCAGTTTGAAAAGCTTCTCTGGATTTTTCTCTCTAAGCTCTGCCAG
>JAMOUF010000359.1 GCA_027068245.1 Campylobacterales bacterium
AATTGTCTTCTCAGGTGCCGTTCACAGAGTTTTTTGAGTTCATACAAAAATTGCGCTATGAGAAACAAATGTCCTGAGAAAGCATCTTCTCGCTTTACTTTTAAACTGGGTTGTTCCGGCCAAAAATAAAAGATCTTTTCTTCTTCTTGAGCTTCTATTCCCCGCCGTCCCCAAATCCTTTCAGCCACTTCAGGAAAACGTAAACATTCTTCCAGCAGAAAAAGCTCCGTGGGTTTTCCATCATTTTGCCATCTGCTGCTAATTCGTGCGGCAAGTCTCTTTTCCGGATCCAGCCATACTAAGCCTACCCAGTAGGAAGCAAAGACATCACCATCAGGCCGAAGATGTAGCCCCAGTTTTTCGGGCTCGTCTTCCGTGCTATCTCTCAAACAATTTTCAATCTCTTTTGGTTCGTTTTTAGAGAGATCAACTTTAGAAAATTCTATTCCAGGAATAAGCTCCATCGTTTTTAAGAGGCAGGAGGAGTTTCTTTTTGGCCCTCTTTGTGTCCTTCGTTTTCTGTTCCTTTTGTCAGGTTGTTAATCGCTTCCACAAGTTTTTCGGGTTTGACTTCTTCTTTGAGAGAAAAAGACTTATCGCTAATTTTAATCTCACAATTTTTGTTCTCGCAAAGAAGCACCCCATCTTTGCAGTATTCTTTGAGAAGAGGCCATACCTGATAGGCAAATTTGAGGGCCAATTTATCTGCGGTTTCTGCCAGAAAGTAAGAATGTCCGGGTTGAACATCTTCTCTGTGATAATCCGGCGAAAGGCAGCCGTTCTCCTTAAAAAGTTTTTCTACCTTGTCGAAAAGTTCTTCGGCCACCTTTCCGACTTTTTCCAAATTTTTTTCATTATAGTACTTGGTTATGACCATTTTATCTGGCAAAACCTGCACGAAGGCGAAGCGCCGGCGTACGGCATAGTCTATGTGACCGATACTCCGATCCGCCGTGTTCATGGTGCCAATGATGTAAAGGTTGGCAGGGATCTTTAAAGAATCGACGCCGTAAGGGAGGCGCACGGGCTCCCCTCTATATTCCAAAGCATATATCAGCTCTCCCAGCACCGCCGCTAAATTGGCCCGATTGATCTCGTCAATGATGAGAATGTAAGGTTTCTCAGGATTGTTGGCAGCT
>JAMOUF010000360.1 GCA_027068245.1 Campylobacterales bacterium
TCTACAATATAGTCGCTATGCTCGATGGTCTCTTTGTCGTGTTCTACCACGATAACAGTGTTACCCTTTTTTTGAAGGTTTTTCAAGGTTCTGATAAGCTTTAGCGTATCTCTTTCATGCAGACCGATGCTTGGCTCGTCCAAAACATACATCACCCCGGTAAGTCCACTTCCAATCTGGCTGGCTATCCGGATTCTTTGCGCCTCTCCGCCGCTTATGGTCCTTGCGTCCCTGCCAAGGCTTAGATACCCAAGCCCCACGTCATAGAGAAAAAACAGCCTCTCTTTTATCTCTTTCAAAATTGGATGGGCTATCTTTTTTTGCATTTCGCCCAGATAGTCGAAATTTTTCTCCTGGCTGAAAATCCTGTAACTATCCTCTATCGGCATCTGCAAAATATCGCTTATGGAGTAGTCGGCAACTTTAACGGCCAGCGACTCCTCTTTAAGCCTGAAACCTTTACACCTTGGGCATACCTTCTCGCTCATATAGTCCCCAAGCTCTTTTTGCTCCTTGAACATATCGTAGGCTATCTTGATGACTCCCGGCCAGACTCTTGTGATATTGTGGGATTTCCATCTGAAAGTCACGCTCTGTCCGGTTCCGTAAAGTATCGCTTTTTTTTCGAACTCCTCAAGCTCCCCGTAAGGCTTTGTGATATCTATCCCCTCATCGAGGCAGAAGGCTTTCAAAAAGGTAAAATAGTAGCTTCTGTTGTAACCGTATAAGATTTTTACGGCACCATCTTTTACACTTTTTTCGCTATCTATGATTTTTTCCGTATCCAAAGCGTACTTTATCCCAAGGCCGTCACACTCCTTGCAGGCCCCTTTTGGGGAGTTGAAGGAAAAACTCAGAGGCTCCAGCGGCTCATAGCTTATCTTGCAGTCGAAACAGGCCAGATGCTCGCTGAAATGAAGCTTTTTAGGCAGTCCCAGCTCCTCATGGTTGAGTATCTCCACCTCAACCTCGCCGTAACTGGTCTTTAGAGCCTTTTCGATATCGGAAGATATTCTGGACTCGCTCCCCTCTTTTAGCACCACTCTGTCGATAACCGCCTTTATGGTGTGCTTTTTTGTTTTTGAAAGCTCTATCTCCTCGTCAAGCCTCACCATAACCCCGTCTATAT
>JAMOUF010000361.1 GCA_027068245.1 Campylobacterales bacterium
TGGGGGCGTGAAGCTATCCGGAATCGGCAGAGAAGGGCCAAAATTCGCCCTGGAAGACTATACTGAGATAAAATCGGTTGTCATCGTATGAAACTTCTGCTTATTGAAGACGACAGGTTTTACGCCTCACAGGTAAAGGGGCTGATCGCCAGCAGGCTCGGGTTTGAGGTGGATGTGGTTGAGAGTTATGAGGAGTATAAACGGCTTGGTTCGATAGAGGGTTATAAATATGTGCTGCTTGATATCTTTTTAAAAGATTGTCTTGACTGCTCTTTGGTGGATGAGATCATCTCCAAGGACAAACCCATTATTATAATAACCGCCTCGGACAATCTGGATATTTTCGAGCGTTACAACAGAAAAAAGATTATCGACTATGTTATAAAACACGATATGGTGCGGCTGGAGTATCTCATAAACAAACTGAAAATCCTCGACTTTTTGGAAAAATACGGCGTATTGCTGGTGGAGGATTCAAGAAGTTACAGAAACTATCTCTATAAATTTTTCAAAATCTACTACCCCTACGCTAACATAATGGTGGCAAGCGACAAAGATGAGGCGCTGGAGATTGTGACGCAAAACGACGATTTTATCAAACTGGTAATTACGGACTATGTGCTGGCAAACGAGACAAACGGGCTTGAGCTGGTAAAGGAGCTTAGGCAGAACTATATCTTCGACGATTTGGCTATCATCGCCTTGACGGGGCTTGATATAAATAACATAATGGCAAGGTTTTTAAAATCGGGGGCCAACGACTTTCTGGATAAAAGTTTCAACAATTTCGAGTTTGTATGCCGGATAGACAACGTTGTTAAATCCCTTATCCACTATGAGGAGATAAGAAGTTATTCCAACAGGGATTTTCTCACAGGTTGTTACAACAGACGCTATCTTTTCGATGCCGGCATAAAACTCTACCACTCGTTAAGAAGGGTTGAAAAACCGGTCTCCATAGCCATTATGGACCTTGACCACTTTAAAAATCTCAATGACACATACGGCCATATCGCAGGGGATTTGGTGCTTAAAAAGTTTGCCAATATTTTGCAAGAGAGTATCAGGGGGAGTGATTTTGTGGTTAGATACGGTGGAGAGGAGTTTTTGATGTTTTTAGGCTCT
>JAMOUF010000362.1 GCA_027068245.1 Campylobacterales bacterium
TGGGGCGACGATTTGCTAAGACTTTACGAGTATGCCAAAGAGCACTCTTTCGCCCTGCCGGCCATAAACGTCGTAGGCACCAACTCGGCAAATGCGGTTATGGAGGCAGCAAAGGAGGCCAACTCGCCGGTTATCATTCAGCTTAGCAATGGCGGCGCGCACTTTTGGGCCGGCAAAGGTCTGGATAACGAGGGGCAAAAAGCGGCCGTGCTGGGTGCCATCGCAGCCGCCAAGCACGTCCATGTGCTGGCGGAAGCCTACGGTATCAGCGTCGTTCTTCACACAGACCACGCATCCAGGAAACTGCTGCCCTGGATTGACGGGCTTATAGCGGCCTCCCAGGAGTATTACAAACTCCATAAAAGGCCACTTTTTAGCTCTCATATGCTGGACTTGAGCGAAGAGCCACTGGAGCAAAACCTGGCTACCTGCGAGGAGTATCTAAAAAAGCTGGCTCCTTTGGGAATGCACCTTGAGATTGAGCTTGGGGTTACGGGTGGCGAAGAGGACGGGGTGGATAACACCGGCATCGACAACGCAAAGCTATATACTCAGCCCGAAGAGGTGGCCGAGGCCTATGAGAGGCTTAGCAAAATCAGCCCCTATTTTACCATCGCCGCCTCCTTTGGAAATGTGCATGGGGTATACAAACCCGGACATGTGAAGCTGGAGCCCGTCATTTTGAAAAATTCCCAGGAGTATATAAGAGAAAAACTCGGCATCTCTCATCCAAAACCGGTAAGTTTTGTATTTCACGGGGGAAGCGGAAGTGAGCTTGAGAAAATTCACGAGGCCATAGATTACGGCGTGGTGAAGTTCAACATCGACACCGATACCCAGTGGGCCTTTTGGAAGGGAGTGAAGGAGTATATCCAAAAATATTGGGACTATCTCCAAAGCCAGATAGGAAATCCCGAGGGCGAGGACAAGCCGAACAAGAAGTATTACGACCCCAGAAAATGGCTTAGAGAGGGTGAGAAATCCATGAAAGAGAGGGTGATACAGGCCTACAGGGATTTAAGAAGCCTCAACGTAAACTAATCCAAAGGAGAAATCCTTTGGAAAACTCGCCCATAGAGCCAATTACTTTCGATAAAACCTCTTTTTTCATAAAACGCGATGACCTGTTGCATCCACATTTTGGCGGTAACAAAGCCAGAAAGCTTCACTATATCCTAAATAACCGGTTCGATATAGAAAAAATCGTCTCATACGGCTCAATGCAGTCAAACGCCATGTACTCACTCTCCTTTTTGGCAAAAAAGAGGGGCTGGGAGTTTGAATACTACTGCCGCATAAACGAAAATCTGCTCAAAAACCCCACGGGAAACCTCAAAGCCGCGCTTAAAAACCGGATGGTATTGAAAGATATATCACTTTGGCCCTATACGCCCCCAAAAGAGCTGGATGTGTTAAGCACTCTTTTGATTGAAAAAGAGAGGATGGTGGTGCCTGAGGGCGGACGGTTCAAAGAGGCCGCATTTGGGATAAAGAGGCTGGCCGATGAGATAATCGGATGGGCTGAAACAAGTGGCGTCAACCCGACCGTGGTGCTGCCCTCCGGAACCGGCACTACGGCGCTCTTTTTGCAAAAGTTTCTGCCCTTTAGAGTAAAGACGGTAGCCTGCGTCAAAGGAGAGGAGTATCTAAAGAGGCAGTTTTTCGCTCTGGAAAAGGATGAGAGACACCATCCCCAAATCCTTGTTCCCTCAAAAAAATTTACCTTCGCAAAACCTTACAAAGAGCTGCTTCATATATATAACAGGCTTAAAGAGGAGAGTGGGATAGAGTTCGAGCTGATATACGATACCGTCGCTTTTTTCACCCTGTTGGAAAAAAAAGAGATAAAAAAGGATATGCTCTACATCCATCAGGGGGGAATTGTGGGTAACGAATCGATGCTTCAAAGATATAAGGCAAAGTTTGGTAAAATCTCATAACTATTTAGCAAGGAACAGGGATGAAGGTTATATCTACAGATAAGAGCGGTTTTAAAGAGGAGTTCGAGGCTATCTTGAACAGGGCCGATTTGGATATGGAAAAAGTTATGCCCGTTGTGGCGGGTATTATAAAAGATATAAAAACCAGGGGTGACGAGGCGTTGCTGGAGCATATAGCCAGATTCGACAACTGGGAGCCGCAAAGCCCAAAAGATTTGAAAATTGACCCCGCCCTTATGAAAAAGGCTTATGAGAATCTGGATGAGAAGCTCAAAGCCGCTTTGCATCTGGCGTATGAGAGGATATACGCATATCATCAAAAGCAGCTTCCAAAATCATGGCTCGATTTTGAGGACAACGGAACCATTTTGGGACAGAAGGTTACGGCGGTAGAGAGCGCCGGGCTCTATATACCGGGAGGCAAAGCCGCATATCCCAGCTCCCTTTTGATGAACGCCATTCCAGCTATCGTAGCGGGTGTAAAAAAGATAGTTGTGACTACTCCAACTCCTGGCAACGAGCCAAACGGGCTGCTTCTGGCCGCCTGCCATCTTTGCGGTATCGAGGAGGTATATAAGGTAGGTGGCGCCAGCGCCATTGCCGCTATGGCTTACGGAACCCAAACCATTCCAAAAGTCGATGTGATAACGGGTCCTGGAAACATCTTTGTAGCTACAGCCAAAAAGATGGTATACGGCGATGTAAATATCGATATGATTGCCGGCCCCAGCGAGATTGGCATCATAGCCGACGAGAGTGCGAATCCGAAATTCGTGGCTATCGACCTTCTAAGCCAGGCGGAGCATGACGAGATGGCGAGCTCCATACTCATAACCACCTCGAAAGAACTTGCCAAAGCCGTCTTAAAAGAGGTGGAGGAGTTTTTGAAAATCCTAAAAAGAAAAGATATAGCCAAAAAATCGATAGATGAAAGAGGTGCCATAATAGTGGCCGACTGCCTGGATGAGGCGGTGGAGCTGATGAATAAAATCGCACCAGAACATCTGGAGGTTATGACGGCCAACCCCTTCGAGCTGTTGCCAAAAATCAGACATGCCGGAGCCATCTTTTTGGGAGAAAATACCCCAGAACCCATAGGGGACTATATAGCAGGACCCAACCACACACTGCCAACGGGTGGAACGGCAAGGTTTTTCAGCCCGCTTGGAGTTGAGAACTTTTTGAAAAAGAGCTCCATCATATCCTTTTCCTGCCAGGCTCTGGCGAATATCGGAGAGGCCGCAGCCATTTTGGCCCACACCGAAGGTCTTGAGGCCCATGCCAAAGCGATAGAGGTGAGGCTGGATAAAAGAGGTTTGTAACTATTTTGTAACTATGTTGAATTAAAATTTTATCAATCCCATATAAAGGAAGAGTTTTGGAACTTAAATACTATCCGGATGTGAAGAGGGCCAGAAAATTTGACATCTCCGACGGGGCCAGAATTCTGATATCGCTGCTGTTTATTTTGGGCGTTATGATTTACGCCTCCATGCACGCCGGCGACATAGAGCACAAATACCTGCTGGTGATAGCGGCGATTTTTGGCGGTTATATGGCGATGAATATCGGCGCCAACGACGTTGCCAACAACGTGGGGCCGGCGGTTGGAAGCGGGGCTTTGTCGCTTATGGGGGCTATAATCATAGCCGCCGTATTCGAGGCCGCCGGGGCCCTGATAGCCGGTGCCGATGTGGTGGGAACGATTAGAAAGGGTATCATAGACCCATCGATGATTTCCGATACTCAGACCTTTATATGGATTATGATGGCGGCACTCTTAGCAGGTGCCATCTGGCTAAACCTCGCCACCGCCATGGGCGCTCCCGTATCCACAACCCACTCCATTGTCGGCGGGGTTTTGGGGGCCGGGATAGCCGCGGCCGGGTTTAGCATGGTTAACTGGCCCACGATGGGAAAAATAGCCGCTTCCTGGGTTATAAGCCCGGTTCTTGGGGGATTGATAGCGGCCGCCTTTTTATATCTGATAAAGAGAAACGTGCTGTTTAAAGAGAATAAAATCGAGGCAGCCAAAAAGTGGGTTCCTCTCTATATAGCCATAATGACATGGGCCTTTAGCAGCTACCTGATAGTAAAAGGGCTTAAACACATAGTAAAAGTGCCTCTGCCTTTAGCCGTTTTGATAGGCTTTTTCATAGCGGTTGGGATATATCTGCTGGTAAAACCGCTGATTATAAAAAAGGCCGATACCCTGCCAAACGAGAGGGAGTCCATAAACAAGCTCTTTACCATACCGCTGATTTTCAGTGCGGCTTTGTTGAGTTTCGCCCATGGGGCAAACGACGTTGCGAACGCGGTTGGCCCGCTTGCCGGGATAAACGACGCGATAATGAGCGGGGAGTTTGGCAAAAAGGCGCCAATACCCATGTGGGTGATGATGGTAGGAGCCATCGGTATATCCCTGGGCCTGGCGCTTTATGGGCCAAAGCTTATCAAAAAAGTTGGTAAGGGCATTACCGAGCTGGACCCAATCCGTGCTTTTTGCGTAGCCCTCGCAGCCGCAATCACCGTCATCATAGCCTCCGCACTGGGGCTTCCCGTAAGCTCCACCCACATAGCCGTGGGCGGAATTTTTGGAGTGGGGTTTTTAAGAGAGTATCTGATGCGGCTAAAAGAGAGAGAGCAAAAGAGCGAGCAAGAGCTT
>JAMOUF010000363.1 GCA_027068245.1 Campylobacterales bacterium
GAAAAAATTTATATTTACCGCACTTGCCGCAGCCTTGATATGGGCGGACAGCGTAAACGGCTGGACTCCTTTGCACGAGGCCATATACAAAGAGGATATAAAAAGTATCAAGAGGCTGATAAAAGAGGGAGCCGATATCGAAAAACCCTCAAAAGCCGGCATCACTCCTCTTATAATGGCTGTGAAGATGCGAAACCTGGGTATCGTCAAACTGCTGGTAAAATCGGGCGCCGACGTAGAGGATGAGGATAACAACGGCCTGACGCCGCTTCACTACGCAGTGGGTCAAAACAGGATGAAAATCGTAAAATTCCTTATAAAGAAGGATGCGGACATAAACGCCAAAAACAGATACGGCATCACCCCCTTGCACCAGGCGGCATATAAAAACAATCTGAAAATGGTGGATTTTCTGTTGAAGATGGGGGCTGATGCAAATATTAAAAACCGCTTAGGAATGACGCCCTGCCAGCTGGCTTATGTAAAGGGAAACTATCTTTTAGCAAAATATATGCAGAGTTTCACAAAGGGGAGTTGCAGTGACATTGACGGTAAACGGTGAAAAAAGAGAGGTAAAAGAGGGCATCAGCGTATATGAGCTTTTAAAGGAGCTCAAGGTCGAGGATAAGGTTATGGCTGCCGCGGTAAACGGCGACATAGTGAAAAAAGAGCGTTGGCAAAAGCATCGGCTCAATGAGGGTGACAGGGTGGAGTTTTTAACCTTCGTGGGAGGCGGGTGAGCCCAGCTCCACCGCTGCTACGGCTATGGCGAAACCGCCGTCGTGTGATATTGAGAGTGAGGAGGAGCGGATATTGAACTTTTTCTCTTTATCCGGATGGAGCCTGAAGTTCGGCGCTCCAGAGCTCTCTTTGTAGATGATTATATCTTTGAAGCCAAGCTCTTTTCCGATACCCGTTTTCAAAGCTTTGGATATAGCCTCTTTTGCGGCCCAGTATCCGGCGATGCTCTCTATTTTTTTCGCCTCTTTTATTTCGCTCTCGTTTAGAAATCTTTTTAATGCCTTGTCGCCAAATCTCTCAACCATTTTCTCTATTCTGGATATTTTTACCAGGTCAACTCCGATCATCCGTCCTCTTTTTTGCTAAAATTATATCAAGTATTGAAAAGGAACTAAATGGAAACTATATTTTACTATCTGGGTCTGCCCTTTGTCAGGTTCTATCAGAGTCTGGAGAGATTTGGGGCTTTTATACTTTTCGAGATAAAATTGATACCGCTTTTTTTCAAACCTCCCTACAGAGTCAAAGAGACACTGCAGCAGATTGAGATAATCGGCGTGGGCTCTTTTTTCGTAATCGCGCTTACGGCTATTTTTACCGGACTTGTGGAGGCTATACAGCTCTATCACGGCTTTCATAAATTCGGGGCGGAGTCTTTTATGGGTTATACCATTTTCGTATCCATCTCAAAGGAGCTTGGGCCGGTGTTCGGTGCTCTTATGCTGGTCTCAAGGGCTGTCAGCGCGATGACTGCGGAGCTTGGAACTATGCGTGTTACCGAACAGATAGACGCGATAGATACGCTGGCGGTAGACAGTAAAAAATATCTGATAATCCCAAGGGTTATAGCCACTACCATATCATTGCCTATACTTGTTATTATATTCGTATTTTTGGGAAATGTGGCCGCCTATTTCATATCTACGGTAGCACTCGATGTAAACCCGACCGAGTACAAGAAGACCATCACCACCTATCTGGAGTTCAGCGATATAGGCACCGGCATCATAAAAGCCTTTGTCTTTGGATATCTTATAAGCATCATAGGAACATATATCGGCTATTTTACGCGAGGGGGCGCCAGAGGGGTGGGGCTTTCAACCACCAAAAGCGTTGTCTATTCGGCTATGACCGTATTTGCGGCCAACTACTTTCTATCGAGCCTCTTTTTGTATCTGGACTGGTAGTCAGTCGCATTTGTCGATTTTCAGCGTCGAAAGCAGCTCTTCGAAAAAAGGCCCCGCTTTCTTGTCGTAGTCGTCGTGAAACTCTATGATATACTCCCCTTCATCCACGTTTTTGGGCTTGACCTCTATTATGGGGGATATGCGGTGTTTTGCGATCAGGTCGTTTACTACGTTGCAGATACTCTTTTTCTCCTCTATACTGTCGTACTCTATCTCCATTCTGGCATATCTCTCTTCCATACTCACATGAGCTTTACATCTTTTATCCATTATCTCTCCTACATCCAGTCAATGATTTTTTCCACACTCTCGACCACATAAGATTTTAACACATTTTCCTGAAGCGGCTTTGAAGGGACCACCGCCCTTTTAAACCCCTGGGCGGCCGCCTCTTTGAGCCTGATATCTTGCATCATCACGTCCCTTATCTCACCAGTTAGTCCAACCTCGCCCAAAAATATTGTCTCCTTGTTCAAAGGCCTGTTTCTAAAACTGCTTAAAATGGCTGCTATGACGGCCAAATCGGCGGAAGGCTCCGTTATCTTTATCCCTCCGGCGATGTTTATGAATACATCGTACTGGTTAAAGGGCAGCTCGAGCCGCTTTTCCAAAAGCGCCAAAAGCATTGTAAGCCTGCCGGCGTCGTATCCGGTGGAGCTTCGTTTGGGATTTGCGTAACCGCTCTCGGCCACCAGGGCCTGGACCTCCAAAATCAAAGGGCGGCTGCCTTCCATAACCACGGTGGCTGCGGAGCCGGCCTGGTTGCTCTTTTTGTCGAAAAACTTTTTGGCGATGTTTTTAGCATCCACAAGACCTCTTTGGGTCATCTCGAATATCCCCACCTCGTTGATACTGCCGAACCTGTTTTTGAAACTTCTAAGAATCCTTATATCTTTGGAGCTGTCTCCTTCAAAGTAGAGCACCGTATCTACCATATGCTCCAAAACCCTTGGACCCGCTATCGAACCCTCTTTCGTGATATGCCCTATGATAAATACCGGTTTTTTGCTCTCTTTGGCTATCCTCATAAGCTCGAAAGTTACGGCTCTGACCTGGCTTACGCTTCCAGGAGCGGAGGTGATGGTGTTCGAGTAGATGGTCTGGATGGAGTCAATCACCAGCATATCGTATCCGTTTTGACGAAACTCGGCCAAAATATCCTCAAGCACCAGTTCGTTCAGCAGGTAGAGATTTTTGCTGTTGGCCCCTATCCTGTCGGCTCTTAGTTTTATCTGTCCGGATGACTCCTCTGCACTTACATACAACACTTTTTTTCCGCTATTTGCCAAGTTGGCACAGGTTTTTAGCAAAAGAGTGCTCTTTCCGACACCCGGACTTCCGCCTACCAACACCAAAGAGCCCTCCACCACGCCGCCGCCAAGCACCAAATCCAGCTCCGCATCTCCCGTGCCGAAGCGCTCTATCTGCTCCTGGGTTACGTCGGTGATGCAAAGGGCCTTGTTGCCAGAAGTTCTCTCAAGGCTTTTAATTATCTCCATCTCTTTTTCACCAAGCTCGACAAAGCTGTCCCAGGCACCGCAATTGGTGCATTTTCCCATCCATTTGCCGCTTTTGTATCCGCAGGCCTGGCACTCGAAGAGTATCTTTTTCTTTGCCATCTATATCTCCACCCCATATATGTCGGTTGTTAAAAGTTTTATGATTTTATCCGACAAAACTATGTCGAACACATATCTCCAGACCACAATTGTCAGAACAAGGAGTATGATATCTATGACTATGAACCCCCAATGCTCCTTCAAATCGATATAGTCGTCCTCTCCGAATCTGTAGTAGACTATGATTATATAAAAGGCCAGTATCACCACGACGCCTGCGTAAAAGAGTAAATCCAGGTTATTCAAATATCGCATCTAAAATCGTATCCACATATTCGTTGGCGTCAAATGGAACGAGGTCGTCGAGCTTTTCGCCAACCCCTACATAGAGTATCGGCAGTTGAAGCCTATTGGAGATACTGATAAGCGCTCCGCCTTTGGCGGTTCCGTCAAGTTTGGTGACGATGATGCCGTCCAGTCCCACCATTTTATCGAAGGCCTCGGCCTGGTTGATAGCTGAGTTTCCCTGGGTTCCATCGATGATGAGTATCTTTTTGTGGGGTGCTCCCTTTTGGGCCTTGTCGCAGACCCGCACTATCTTTTTCAGCTCCTCTGCCAGGTTGGACTGGGTATGGAGCCTGCCTGCCGTGTCTATCAAAACCCGCTCTATATCTTTCGCTTTTGCCTTGGCTATAGTATCATACGCTACGGCGCTTGGGTCGTGCCCCTGTTTCGTAGCCACTATTGGGACGCCAAGGATTTGGGCCCATCTGTTAAGCTGCTCTATGGCTGCTGCTCTGAAAGTGTCCGCGGCACCCAGTATCACAGATTTTCCCTCTTTTTTATAAAGGTTTGCCAGTTTGGCTATGGTGGTGGTTTTGCCAGCACCGTTGACGCCCAAAATCAGCTCGACGAAAGGTTTCTCGCTCTCCTCTTTTGCATTGGGAATTTTGAAAAGGTATAAAAGGTCGTTTTTAAGCTGTATACGGCTGACTTTCGATGGAAGGGACTCAACGATTTTTTCCACTATATCATACTCCACGTCCGCTTCCAAAAGCAGCTCCTCTATCTCCTCTTTGGTGGCGTATTTCTTCTTTTTTTCGACGTTTTCC
>JAMOUF010000364.1 GCA_027068245.1 Campylobacterales bacterium
AGGATTCCCGGACTTTAAGTTACAAAAGTTGCAAAAGAATTGAGCCCGATTGAGTATAATACACGAAATTTTAATAAGGAGGCGAAAATGGCTAAACTGACAGGATTTGAACAAAACGTGGCGGAGAGAATCAAGGAGCAGATAGAGCTCAACAAGGACAAGCCTGAACTTGGAAACGTGGATTTGGAGAAGGCTATAGAGATTTTGAAAGAGGCGGGAGCCATACTACTCGATGTAAGACCACCTTCAAAAGTTACCGAGGAGAACGCTCAGGAGGCGGATATTCCGGATAGTTACTACACTCCATACAACGAGTTTACCGACTATCTGGATATCTTGCCGGAAGACAAGACCACGCCTATCATCACAGCGTGTCTCAAAGGTCTTTTTGCAAGCCGTGTAAAATCCTACCTGGAGATGCTTGGATATGAGAATGTATTCGCGTTTACCGGAAACATAGATGACTGGATCGCGGCTCACAAAGCCCACGTTGGTAAACTATAGTATATCGGGGCTTTTTGCCCTGATACTTCTTGCAGGGTGCTCCAAAAGCGCCGTATATGAAAAGGTATATGACAAATCTTTGGCATCCAAAAAAGTAGATTGCCTGAAAATCGAGTCCAAAAACGACATAGCCGCATATATCGTCAAAAAAGATTCCTTCATAAAAAACTTCGTAAAAGAGGAATGTCCCGTAACACTGAAAATCACCTCACACTTTGTCACATCTTGCACCTCGGCACAGGCCAAAGCTTTGGGAAGCGATTTTGATGGATTTCTAAGACTCTCGCTCTTTAGAGATGGCAGGCTTTTTTACAGAAACCAGCGCGATTTTAAAGGGTGTTTAAACCAAAAGGTGGTAAAAAGTCTGGTAGATAGAATGAGAGAGAGGGTAAATTTTGAAAAAAGAGGTAATAAGGCAGCGAAGAAAAAGTCTTAGCCTAAGCGTCGAAGATGAGAGGATAGTCGTAAAGGCCCCCTTTGGTTATCCGGATAGCCTCATAGAGAGATTTATAGAAAAAAACAGGGAGTGGATAGAGAAGAAGGCGGCCAAAGAGAGAGAAAAGAAGCGTTACTACTATCTTTTTGGCAAAAGATATGAAAAAGGGGATG
>JAMOUF010000365.1 GCA_027068245.1 Campylobacterales bacterium
GGCACCGCCAATTATTGCTCCTACCACATCGCCGCTATCATCTTCGTCTATCACCTCTTCTTCCCAGCACTCCTCATAAGGAACCCTTTTTACCACAACTCTTTCCACTTCCACACTCTTATATACTGGCACCTTTTTCGTAAAGGTTATAACCTCGGCATAAAGAGCGCTAACCATAAACAAGATCAACAACGACAGATACCTTTTCATATCCAGCTCCTTCATTTTTTGTATAATATAACAAAAAAATGTGAGGCGATTGTGAAATGGGAAAAAACCTGATAACTACCAGGGATCTGAGCGACAACGAGATAGAGGAGATTTTTGAAGATGCCAGGGAGTTCTTGCGCCGCCCTGCTATAAAATATCTTCAAAACAGGCTGATAATAACCATCTTTTTTGAAAACTCCACAAGAACGAGAAGCAGTTTTGAGATAGCGGCAAAAAGGCTTGGGGCTGAGGTAGTAAACCTGGATGTGACAAAAAGTTCCACAAAAAAGGGCGAAACCCTCTACGATACCGCCGCAAACCTGGACGCTATGGGACCGGATGCTATTATAGTGCGCCATAAAAATTCCGGTGTGCCCCACATACTTGCCAAACATGTAGAATGTGCCCTGATTAACGGCGGTGACGGGGCCCACGCGCACCCCACCCAGGCTTTGCTGGATCTGTTTACGTTGAAAAAACATCTAAAAGAGTTATCCGGAAAGAGGGTCGCAATAGTTGGGGATATAAAAAACAGCAGGGTAGCCAACTCAAACATAGAGCTGCTTGAAAGATTTGGCGTAAAAGTCATCCTGGTAGCTCCTCCCCACTTTCTTCCCAAAACCGACCTGCCATACAGCTACAGCCTAAAAGAGGTGATCGACGATGTGGACGCCATAATGAGTCTTAGAACCCAGACGGAGAGGCACAAATACCCTATATACGCCTCTTTGAAAGATTACGCCAGGGATTTTTGCATCACAAAAGAGCTGATAAAGGACAAAGATATAATAATTTTGCATCCGGGCCCCGTTCACAGAAACATAGACATAAGCGACGATGTATTGGCCGACAGCAGATGCAAGGTGCTGGAGCAGGTAAAAAACGGGGTTGCCGTAAGGATGGCTATCTTGAAAAAACTGGTGCATGGATAGAATCTCAAAGCTTGCCAAAGCGGGGATACCCTTTCTTTTTATCATAGATTACAAAAAAGAGAACATAATAGTAAAAAAACTTGATGAGCTGCAGGATATCTACTTTAAAACACCCCTTTTAAAAAACTACACTCCCCCTTTTAAAAGATATCCCAAGATAGTAAAAAAGGAGCCGCTTCCATATAGAGATTACAAAGCGGCCTTTGAGAGGGTAATAGAAGAGATAAAACGGGGCAACACCTATCTTTTGAACCTCACCTTTCCCACAAAAATATATACCGACGCCTCGCTAAAAGAGATATTTTTCTCCACAAAAGCCAAGTTCAAGCTCTATTACAAAGGGGATTTTATCTGTTTCTCACCGGAGAGGTTCATAAAGATAGAGGGTAACTTGATTAAAACCTATCCTATGAAAGGGACGATTGACGCCAACATCAAAGATGCCAAAAAGATCATATTGGACTCCCAAAAGGAGATGGCAGAGCATACGATGATAGTAGACCTTCTAAGAAACGACCTCTCAATGGTATCAAATAGGGTAAGAGTAAACAGATTTAGATACATAGACAAGATTAAAGCCGGCAAAAAGGAACTTTTACAGGTAAGCAGCGAGATAGAGGGAACTTTGGAAAATGGCTGGCAAGAGCGTCTGGGAGAGATTTTGGACACCCTTTTGCCAGCCGGCAGCATAACGGGCGCACCAAAGATTAAGACCTGCCAGATCATCGACGAGGTCGAAGGGTATGAAAGAGGCTTCTATACGGGAGTTTTTGGAGTTTTCGATGGAAAAAACCTTGATAGCGCCGTAATGATAAGATTTATAGAAAAAGGTGGGGTTTACAAAAGCGGAGGCGGCATCACCATAGACAGCGACGCAAAAAAGGAGTATCAGGAGCTTTTGGATAAAATATACCTGCCGATCTGAGAAGATAGATATCGTAAAAACTCCTCCAGAGTCTTGAAACTTCTTTTTACGATAAACTCTTTGCCCTCTATGGTATAAACAGCCACAAACCGGTCGCTTCGTTTATCATAAAAGATAGACTCTATATGCACGTTAAAAATCTTTGAAGGTTTTTTCATGCACTCCCAGGGATACAGGCAGGCTCCGGTATATTTTAAGATACAAATCTTCAAATAGTCGCTTATATCCGGATAGACCTTTTTATACTCACTCTCTCCCCCGATAACGGCGATCTCATCATCAACAATATCAAAATCCAAAACGATGCCGATATCTTTTTTAATCTCTTTTACATCACAGCCGCCTTGCAAGATCTCCATCTTGGGCTCTTTAATGGCACAGGCGGTAAAAAATATCGCCAACAAAACAGACAACAACTTCATCTAATCTCCAAAAATAAGCCTGTTGGGCTTTCTCTCTATCTTTTTTATGAACTTTTTAGTCTCGTTTATGGCGCTGTCGACATCTTTCAACACCTTATCCACCTTCTCTTTAAACATCGAGTCCTCCGAGTAGCTTTTGGCGAGCTCTTTGTAGCTTTTGAGTGTCTGCTGCGCTTCGATCAAAGTCTGTGCGAGGTTTTTTGGAATCTCTTTTGTAGCGTTGTTTTCAAGCAAAACGTTTATGTTTTTCAGACTCTTTTTCAACTCAACGATCGTCGCTTTGCTCTTGTCAAAGGTGGAAGAGAAGCTGTTTAGGGCCTTTTCCAGTGGAAGGTTTTTGATCTTTTTCAAAATTTCCTCCAGTGATTTTATAATCTCAGATCTCATTACTCCTACGGTGGGAAATATATATCTGTTTTTCTCTTTTATCAATCTTCCCCCTTTACCGCTGAAGGTCAGCTCAATGGAGGCTACGCCGAGCAGATTTTGTCTGATTTGAGCCTTCAATCCCCTTTTTACCAGTTCCAGAAGGTTTTTAAACCCGTCTTCATCCAAATTTCTTTTAAAAGCGGATATATCCAGTGAGGCGACAACGGATGTGTTAAGCTCTTTTCCCTCTTTGTCAATTTTGGAGTTTATACTTTTTACCTCTCCGATCTTGAAGCCTTTGAATTTTACCACCGATTTAAAATCGAGCCCCTCTACCCCGTTTTTGAATTTAAAAACAAAGTCCATATAGCTCTCCATTCCAACGCCAAGCCTCTTTCTAAAAGCCTCTTTGTATGTGGGATAGAGCACAAATGTAGAAAGATTCGCCTCGCCCGGCTCCACCGAGTCAAACTCCACCCCACCAAGTATTACCTGGGCCAGAGGGTTTAACTCTATATTCAAACCCATCTGCTCTATGGAAATATCCACGTTTTGTATATTCCAAAACCTGGTGGAGCCATTTATCTTTCTATAATATGGCTCTTTTACGAAGATATATACAAGAACCCTGCCATCTCTTTCCAGCACCTTCTCTATCCTGCCAACTTTTATCTGTTTATAATATACCGGACTGCCCTGGCTAAGTCCATATGACTTTTGGGAGATCAGCTTGAAGGTTTTGCCGTTTTTCTCAAAAAGGCTTGTGGGAGGCTCCTCAAGCCCTTTAAAAAACCTTCTTCTCTCCTTTCCAAGCTTGGCATACATCTGTATATATGTGCCGCTAACCAGTGCGTCAAGCCCTCTGATCTTTCCTATACTGATCTCCGGCTTAACCAGCCAAAACCTGGTCGTCTCGTTCAAGAAGGGCTCCACGTCTTTATTCATCCTGGCTACCACCATAACCCCGTCGCTGCCCTTTAGTATCTCCACCTTCTCTATAACGCCCACTTTTACGTCTCTAAATTTTATAAAGGACTGTTTTGGCTCAAGCCCGCCGCTGTTTTTAAACGTTATATAAATTTTCGGCCCAAGCTTCGAGTAGTATTTGTATATCATCCAACCGCCTATAATGGCGGCTATGAGCGGGACAAGCCAAACGATCAGATTCAACTCTTTTTTCTTTATTTTTACCTCTACCACATCACTGTTTTCCACATTCATCTCCTAATAACCTCTCATCAAGACTGTAAGAGGAAAGTATAGTCAAAAAAACCATCAAAGCAAACGCGCTAACTCCAAATCCGGGAATGATAGTAATAGATTTGAACTGGATAAGCGCCGTTAAAATTATAACCACAAACACATCTATAAGCGACCAGGGGCCTGTAATCTCTATTAGATGATAGAGCCTCACCTTTTTTTCCACACTGTCGCAGTTGCCATACTTTATACTTAGAATCAAATAGGCAAGTATAATAAATTTAGCCACAGGCACCAGCACCGAGGCAATCAGGATTATGATAGCCACCGGATAGTCCCCATGAGCCATCAGCTCGAAAATCCCTTCAATTATAGTGCTTCCGGATACCTTTGAGAAGGTGGAGGATTTTAAAATCGGATAGATATTTGCGGGTATATAGAAAATCACAGCCGCAATCAAAAAGGCGGTGGCTTTTTGCAAAGAGGCGTTTTTATCCAACGTTATGTCAAAACCACACCTTCTGCACTCTTTGTCTCTCCTGTAGTTCACCGCACCGCAAAACCTGCATCTGATATACCTCATCTGCTCTCCCAATAGTCCCAAAGAGATTCTATTTTTACTATCTTCGTTATGTAAAACTCATAAACCACCACCAAAAACAGAGCCCAAAAGGCTATGTCAAACTCAATGGAGGCATATTCAAATATCTTTACCATCGCAACCAAAATGGCGATAAAGAAAATATCGAGCATACTCCACCTGCTGACAAGCTCCAGACCTGTTAGCACCTTCTTGGCGCTTCTTTTAAAACCCACTATCATAAAAAGGGCGAACAAAAAAGAGAAGAGCAGAACAAAAAAGGGATAGACCTCCAATACCAAAAGCGCAAAGAGTGATACAAGCACATATCCTTGGTTAAAAAGATCCAAAATCGCCTCTATAAGCGTAAAGGAGCCGGTAAATCCGGATAGGTTGATACTAATAAGATTAAAGATATTTGCCAAAAAGAAAAATATAAAAGCGCTTATGGCAAAGGCGAATATCTTATACTCTATTCCGTCAATGTTTTTATACAGCAGCGTATCGCACTTTATACACCTTGCCTCCTCATCCCTTTTAATGGGCCGTCTTTTGTGAAGAGTCTGGCATACAGGGCATATTATCAGGTTTTTTAAGCTCTCCATATCTCTTTTTTCTGCAATTTTAACATAATTTAAGCAATAAAAAAGTTTAAGGTATATATAATGAAAAAAAGATTGAAAGGAGAGAATATGAGTAAACTTCAAGAAAAGATAGAGCAGTACAAAGAGGCGATGAAAAAGATAGAACCAAACTTCGACGAGGAGCTTTTGGAAAAGATCACCAGAAGTCTTGGGCCCTCCATCTACAAAAAAGATTCTGAAACAGTATCTTGCTCCTCTCCAAGCGAGCTTGAGAGGGTTAGAAACAACTTTTTGAAAATGAAACTTGGCCTTGACAAGAGCGACGAGGAGCTTGACGCCGCCATCAAAGAGGTTTGCGAGAAGATGGGAACCTCAAACAGAAACAAATACAGGGCTATTTTTTACTATCTTTTAGTCAAAAAATTTAAAAAAGAGAATTTATATAAATGAAAAAAGAGCTCTATGAGAAATTAGGGCTCTTCTACCTGGGTAAACAGCTCGATTACAACCAGGAGCCAAACGGACTTCTTGAACTTGTCAAAAACAAAAACTTCACAACCCACGCAGCCATCATAGGAATGACCGGCTCCGGTAAAACGGGGCTTGGAATCTCCATTTTGGAAGAGGCTGCGCTGGATAACATCCCCGCACTCATAATAGACCCCAAAGGGGATATGGGAAACCTGCTTTTGGCCTTCGATGATTTCGACCCAAAAAAGTTCGAGCCCTGGATTGACCCGATGGAGGCCGAGAAAAAAGGGCTTACACCCTCTCAATACGCCAAAGAGATAGCTAAAATGTGGAAAGAGGGGATAGAGAGCTTCCATCAAGACGAAGAGCGGGTAAAAAGATATAAAAACTCGGCAGATTTTACCATCTACACCCCTGGCAGCAGTGCGGGCGTGCCGGTATCTTTGCTAAGCTCATTTAGCGTTCCGGATAGGGAGATAATGGAGGATATCGACAGTTACGCATATCTTCTCTCATCAACCGCCGCATCTTTACTCTCACTGGTAGGAATAGACAGCGAAGGAAGCGATTTCGTGCTGGTTTCAAACATCATAGACCACTACTGGCAGCAAAACATAAGCCCCACACTGGAAGATATAGTGGCCTCCATCATCAACCCGCCTATAAAAAAGATAGGCATACTGCCGCTGGAGAGTTTCTATCCCCAAAACGAGCGGATGAAGCTGGCATTGAAATTCAACAACATCCTATCCAGTCCATCTTTTAAAAACTGGCTCAAAGGAGAGCCTCTAAACATATCAAAAATGCTCTTTACCCAGGATGGAAAACCGAGACACTCCATCTTCTATATAGCCCACCTTAGCGAAAATGAGAGAAACTTCTTCGTAACAAAGCTGTTGAACGAACTGATTTCGTGGATGAGAAGGCAGAGCGGAACATCGGCTTTGCGCGCCCTTTTGTATATGGACGAGATCTTTGGGTTCTTCCCGCCAAACGCCAACCCCCCTTCCAAAAAGCCGATGATGCTGCTGTTAAAACAGGCCAGGGCTTACGGCGTTGGGGTGGTGCTCTCCACCCAAAACCCGGTAGATCTGGACTATAAGGGGCTTTCCAACATCGGAATGTGGTTTTTGGGAAGACTTCAGACGAAGCAGGATATCGAACGGGTGGCCGACGGACTTATGAAATCGGGATCGGCGGCCCTTGACAAAAGCGAGCTTAAGAAACTTCTGACAAACCTTAAAAAGCGTGTCTTTTTGTTAAGAAGCATACACAAAGAGAGTCTTGAGCTGTTTCAGACCAGATGGGTTATGAGCTATCTAAAAGGGCCTCTTAGCAAAGAGGAGATAAAGCGGCTTATGAAGGATAAAAAAGGCCAAATAAAAAAGGAAAAGGAGATCTCTTTAGATACTGATCTATCCGGATCCAAAAGAAAAAGAGCCGTTATTTCTGGCAATATAAGACAACTTTACGATATATCGGATATAGGCGCGGATGAGTTTACTTTTTTCCCATCTTTGTTTCTAAAATCCCGCCTGCACTACTACAGCAGCAGATATCAGGTGGATAAGAGCGAGGAGATAGTATGTGAGATACCTTTGAAAAAGGATATGAAAGAGCCCGACTTCTCCTTTTGCCAGGAGAGCGAAGAGAAAAAATTCAAAACCACCCCGCCCTCCAACTCATACTTTTTGGAACCTCCTGCCTTTTTAAGCGGTGCAAGGAGCCTAAAGGGTATAGAGAGGGAGTTTAAAGATTATCTATACCAAAACCGCCGGCTTACCCTTTACAGGGTAAAAAAGCTAAGGCTACAAAGCTATCCGGATGAGAGTTTGGAGGAGTTTAAGACAAGGGTTTTGGAGGTGTTGCAGGACAGAAAAGATGAGGAGATAGAGAAATTGCAACAAAGCTATGCAAAAAAGATGCAAAGACTTCAAGATAAGCTTGAGCGGCTCTACTATAGACTCCAAGAAGAGAAAGAGCAGGCAAAAAGCAGGACTACCGACACGATCATAAGTATCGGAATGGCGCTGTTGGATAGCTTTTTTGGCAGGAAAAGGGTTAAAAAAAGCACGATAGCAAAGGCCGGTGGCGCCATATCCAAAGCCAAAAAGGCTTATGGAGAGTATAACGACATAAAATATATCCAGGAGCAGATAGAGCGGGTTAAACACGAACTTCTAAAGCTCGAACAGGAGCTGGAGGAAAAGAGCGACAAGATTTATGAGAAATATACACTTGCAAACTATCCGATAGAACCGATATATATAAAACCGAGAAAGAGCGACATCAAAACGGAAGCGGCTCTGCTTTGGAGGCAGGTTTAGGGGAGCTTTTTGACCCCGCCTATAAATATAATGCTATCCAAACCGTTTTTAACTATCATAAACAGAAAATTTCTATCTACGCTAAACTCATAAATATCTGGCATAACCGATGTTACTCCAACCACTGCCCCGGATGCTGCGGCCGCCTCGCTACCTTTTTCATCCACCTCGATAAAAGCTTTGTGATAAAAAGATTTGGCATACAGAGGCTCTTTGGCGATCATTGTCAAAGAGGGATTGGTGGAATCAAATATATCTTTTATGCCAAAACGCTTCAGGTTTTCCGATATATCCCGGCTTCCCCACAACACTTTGAACTTCGGCATTTTCAAAGCGGTATATCTTCCATCCATTGAGGATTTTATCTCGGTTACGGAGTGGCTTTTCAAAAAAGAGAGCAGATCGCATATACATCTTTGCCCTTTTGGCAAAAAGAGCAGCATGGAGTAGTCGCCGTTTTTATATGGAATCTCTATCACCTTCAACTCTTCGTTTTCAAAAACATCGTAATTTCCATCTCTACTCATCATATCAACATACTTATCGCCATCCTCCGAGTGAAAAAGACCCTTTTTGGTCCTATTTTTATCAAAGGGGTATTTCCACTCCGAGTAAAAGTAGACTGCATTTACCAACACCAGCTTTGTCAGTTTATCCACAGAGCCATTTGGCAAAAAGTTTTTTATTTTGTTACCGCTCTTTTGCTCCACCCAGCGGTTTATCTGCTTCCTGACACCATTTGGATCTGATTTGATATTGGCTAAAAATGTCCGGGTATCGAAAAAATCCTCCGCTTTGTCGATAAAATCGTTATAGACGCCAAGACTTCTCTCTATCCAGATCGACTCTGCAAAGTTCAGGTTCTTATCCAAAATCTTATCGTTCAACTCCTTTTGGCTTTTTAAAACCTCAAGGCCATCATACTCCAGCGAACTTTCTATCTGCTCTTTGGCCTCTTTGTTTGCCCCGGCATAAAGAAGGTTCAAAAGATTTAAGATAGAATAAGGGGAGATGATGATATTGCCGCTACCTGAATAGAGATCATATCCAAGATCAATGGCGAACCTGTTGTTGATGGAGGAGAGCTTCTGGGCATCGGTGAATTTTTCTTTGGAGCAGTTTCCATCATATAGATACTTGGCCCCCGCTTTTTTTAGCTCGCAGTAGTTTTTAAACGTCTCTTTGACTCCAGCCGGCTCACAGGGTTTTGCGAAACACTCTATATCCCTGTATCCGCAAACGGGAGCCTCGATATCCTCACAGCTCAAATATTTTCTAATCTCAATGATTTTTTCGTTGTTTCCTATCTCAAAAACCACTCTTTGAGTGTTTTTATCCACCAGATAGGCAAACATATAGTAGGCCATATCGCTTGTTCCAATAGGCGGTATATCCTCATCTACCCAGACTTTAAAGACATTTGGCGCGATGAACTCCTCTTTTTCTATTTTTAGTTTAATACTTCCGCTTGGTTCACTAAAGGGGTATAAAATCAGGTTCCACCTGGTAAGATCAAGATTTTTTATCTTATCTAAAAACAGGGCTCGGCCGCTCCCCCAGTGATCTTGACTTTTTATCTCATCAACAAACTTTTTCAGCTCATAAGAAGAACTTAAAACTTTAACGGAGTCAAAATTGCTGTAGCCGTGTTCTCTAAAGGGGATCTTCAGCCTCTTTGCAAAATTCTTTTTGATATAGAGCTTTTTCTCCTTATAGTCAAAATCGGCGATAGCCGGGCCTGCGTATTTAAAGTAGTGCTCCTGCGGGGTCACTTTCAAAAGTTTGTAAATTATCTTTCTGCCATCTGCGGGCGTAAGTATCCAGTCGAATCTGGTGTCGTTGTCAAAATCTATATCGCCCGTAAAAAAGAGAAGCCATCTTGGAGGTTCGCTCAGGTTCAAATCAACCCTTTTCCAACCAAAGACGTTGTTCTCATCCGGCTCTGTTCCCATAAGCCTGTAAACCTTTTTGGATTTGGATTCAAAAACCCAGTTAAAGGCGGATTTTGGACTGTTTTTTGGATAGAAGGGATAGTAATAAAATTTTCCGGATAGATCAAACCTCTTATCTTTTAAAAGAGTGAAATCAAATGCGAACAAGGATGTGATAAATAAGATTGCGGCAAACAGTAGTTTCATAAGAGCCCTTTATAATAGAAAGAAGGAAGGAACAAGCCTGCAGCACCAAATCGACTTATCCTTCCTTATGTAAAATGATACTGTAAACTTCGTTAAAAATATGTTAGCTTTTAAATTTTACGGTTTTGTAGTTAATTGGTGGAGGTGTCGGGAATCGAACCCGAGTCCGGAAACAGCCGGCCACAGACCTCTACGTGCGTAGCAGCGCTGATTACTCTTGGCCACAGGCGGCTCAGCGCCCCAAACCGCCTGTGGCCCAGCCTGATGGTGTCAGTACCGGGCTAGGCAACCCGGCACTCAAGCCCTCTGGGGTATGACCCCGCAAAATCCAGGCTCAGAGGGCGGAGCCTGGCGCGGGGGACCAAAGTTTGTTTAACTTACGCAGCTACCGCGTAAGCTGGTCTGTAATCTGTATTGTTTGCGTCTATTTTTTCGAGGAGTTTTTACGGCGTTCCTCAAGCCGGCACGCAGTCTGTGACCTACTGCTCCCGTCGAAGCCAAGTCACCCCCATATCGAGGGGTCCAGCCTTAGGAGTTTATAAGTTCCTTAATCTTTCCTGAAAGCGAAGAGATTTTATCAATTTTTTCGGACAATGTCAAGCTATCATCCAGAAGTATCTTTACAAAAGCGCTTCCAACTATCACTCCATCAACATCTTTAGCCTTGGCTTTGGCGCTTTTTTCATCCACTCCAAACCCAAGGTATATGGGAGTTTGGCTAAATTCTCTGATATTTCCTATAATCTCTTTCAAATCCTCGCTTTTGGAAGCTCCGGTTATACCCGCATAAGCCACCAGGTATATGAACTTTTTCGCATCTTTTACTATCAAAGAGATTCGCTCTTTGGAATCCGTGGGAGCTACGAAAGTGATAAGGGGCAAACCCTCTTTGTCGAAATGCCCCCTGTATCCTAAACTCTCCTCATAAGGCATATCCGGAATTATAAAACCAGTGACGCCAAGCTCTTTGGCCTCTTTTGCCACCCTTTGCAACCCCCTTTTGTAAAAGGGGTTGAAATACCCCATCCAAAGGGTATCTATGCTGCAGCTCACATCTTTGGTGATATCCAGCACATCCTGAAATCTAAACCCCTTTTTCAAGGCCCTCAGATTTGCCTCTTCGATAACGGGGCCGTCAGCCACCGGGTCGCTAAAAGGGATTCCCAGCTCGACGCTGTCGGTCCCGTGCTCTTTTAGTGAGAGTATCAAATCTTTCGTAAACTCTTTATCCGGATAAGCGGAAGTGATATAAGCAACCAGCTTTTTCAAAACACGCCCTTTTTTTGATTGTAATTATACCCTTTTTTTGATAAAATCGATTAAGTTTCAGCGATGGGAGGGTTATGAAAAAGGTTACGGTAACGGATATCAAAAGCGCCAAAAACGGAAGAAAAATCGTTATGATTACCGCTTATGACGCACTGTTTGCAAAGCTTTTCGATGAGTATGTGGATATCATTTTGGTAGGTGACAGCCTCAATATGGTCTTTGCGGGAAAGCCCGATACACTGTCGGCTACGATGAAACAGATGATATATCATACAAAAGCCGTATGCAACGGCGCAAAACGGAGTTTCGTGGTGTTCGATATGCCCTATGGGAGCTACACGGACAAAAAAAAGGCCCTGAAAAACGCTTTGAAAGTATATAAAAAAACCGATGCCGACGCCGTAAAACTTGAAGGGGGCGCTAAGAAGGCCAAGATAGTAGAAGAGCTGGTGAAAAACGGGATAGCCGTAATGGGCCATATAGGCCTTATGCCCCAGCAGGTGCGGGGTGAAGGGGGATACAAAGTAAAAACTGACAAAGAAAAACTTGTAAAAGACGCCCAGGCCCTTGAGAAGGCCGGGGTTTTTGCGATAGTTTTGGAGGGCGTAAAAGCCGATATCGCCAAAGAGATAACCCAAAGCGTGAAAGTTCCCGTGATTGGTATAGGCGCCGGAAAGGATGTGGACGGCCAGGTGATTGTGTGGAGCGATATGCTGGGCTTTTTCGAGGACTTCAAGCCAAAATTCGTCAAACGGTATCTGCAGGGAGCCAAACTTACCAAAGAGGCGCTCCAAAGATATGCCAAAGAGGTGGAAGAAGGGGTATTTCCTTCCAAAGAGGAGAGTTATTAGATGAGGGTTGTGGATATCGAGAGGTTCGCTCCCGAGGAGTCTTTTGAAAACAGACTGAGACCAAAAAGCTTCGAGGAGTATATAGGCCAGGAGGCCATCAAAAAAAATCTGGAGGTTTTCATAAAGGCCTCGAAAAAGAGAAACGAGCCTTTGGACCATATTCTCTTTTTCGGCCCGCCAGGGCTTGGAAAGACCACGCTGGCAAATATCATAGCCTACCAGATGGAGGCCAATATCAAAACCACGGCCGCGCCTATGATAGAAAAACCCGGCGACCTGGCGGCCATATTGACGAACCTTGAGGAGGGGGATATCCTCTTTATCGACGAGATTCACAGACTCTCAAACGCCATAGAGGAGATTTTATATCCGGCGATGGAGGATTTCAGGCTCGATATCATCATAGGTAGCGGGCCTGCCGCCCAGACGGTCAAAATAGACATCCCTCAATTTACCCTCATTGGTGCCACCACAAGGGCCGGAATGTTGAGCTCCCCTTTAAGAGACAGGTTCGGAATGCATTTTAGGCTGCAGTTTTACACCCCCGATGAGCTTGGCCTTATCGTAAAAAACGCTGCTAAACGGCTTGACAAGGTAATAGATGAGGAGGCGGCGCTGGAGATTGCCAAAAGAAGCCGGGGAACTCCAAGAATAGCACTTAGGCTTTTAAAAAGGGTCAGGGATTTCGCCGATGTGGCCGATGAAAAGAGGATAACCCTAAACAGGGCAAAAGAGGCTCTTGACGCCCTTGGGGTGGATGAGAGAGGATTTGATGAGCTGGATATCAGGCTGCTTCAGATTTTGGTGGAGGCGAAAAAACCCACGGGACTTAGCACCATAGCCGCGGCTTTGAGTGAGGATGAGGGAACCATAGAAGAGGTGATAGAGCCTTACTTGCTGGTAAACGGTTACATCCAACGAACGGCCAGGGGACGAATCGCCACTCCAAAGACCTTCGAGCTGCTGCGGCTCAAACCAAAAAACAGCCTCTTTTAGGGAAGACGATGAAACCCATCCATTTTCTGGCTATTTTGTTCGTAGTCGTGGGATACTTCACTTATAAAGTCTTCAGCCCCTTTTTATCCACTATGACCATTGCCACCCTTTTGGCCCTCGCCACCTACAAAATCAGCAAACACCTGTTGATGAAATTGCCGGGAAGGTTCCTGCCGGCTCTTATAAGCACCCTGATTTTGGCCGTTATATTTTTCGCACCGATAATATATATCATCACAAACGCCGCCAATCTGGTGGCAAAAATCGACATAGAGAGCATAAAAAGCACCTTTTATTTGGCAAAAGAGGCTATTATAGAGTTTCTTGACAACCATGAGATAAAACTTAACGCCTTGAAAGAGAGCATAAACGCGGTGGATATAAACTCCTTCATCAACTCCATCTTCAAATTCGCCACATTTATCGGGGCAAAGAGTGCTAATTTTATCAAAGACACATTTTTGATACTTGTCTTTTACTTCTTCGCAAACCTTTATGGAAAGGATATTTTGCTCTACTTTCAAAAGCTTATACCTTTCTCCAAAGATGAGAGCAAAATGATTTTCGAGAGCCTGGCCGGTGTCATGGGCGTTGTCTTCAACTCCATCATCGCCACGGCAATTTTGGAAGGGACTCTTTTTGGCATAATCACGAACTACTACGGGTACGACGGTCTTCTTTTTGGGATACTTTACGGTTTTGCCTCGCTGATACCGGTAATCGGCGGCGTGATAATGTGGCTTCCTCTATCGATAGACCTCTATATGAAAGGTAAGACCACAGAGGCTTTGGGCCTTGCTCTTTACTCCATCATCGTCATCTCGGTTATAGCGGACACCTTTATAAAACCGGTGATTATAAAATATATAGACCGGTTTATGATAGAGGAGGAGGTTGTGAAGGTAAACGAACTGCTTATCTTTTTCTCCATCGTTGCCGGACTCTCCAGTTACGGGTTTTGGGGGATGATAATAGGTCCTGCGGTTATAACGCTTATGATTTCCATACTTCAGATATACCCCAAGGTGGTAAGGGAGACTAACGTATAATGTGCCCCACGAACTTGCTTAAATTGTCTATTATCATCTCTCCTCGCCTAAATCCAACCCCGCAGCTCTCATAGGCGTAAAAAAGGCCCGCCTGGTAGTAGCGGCCCTTGTCGTCTTTGACAAGCTCCACGAACTCCTGGTATACGGATTTGAAGGAGCCGTATTCACCATCTTTTTTGGCTATTACCCTGCCATTTTCATCGTATATGGCGATATTCTCGCCCTCCCTTCCAAAAACCTTCTTCTCCACATAGGGTTTTCCCTTCAAAGGCTCGAAGGAGGCCTCAAGAAGAAGCGGATGGTTGGGAAAAAGCTCCCAAAGAATTGGCAGCATACCCTTGCTTTGAAACATCAGCGTATAAGCGGGGTTTAGTATGATGGCCTTTTGGTTTTTTATGATGTCGGTAAGTATGAGGGCCAGTTCCGGCTCCTCCACGGCTATCATCTCCCAGGGAATCAGTTTGAACCAGAACTCGTAATACTCCTCTTTGCAAAAAATCCCCTCCTCGTTGAACTCCACCTCATCCGCATAACAGAAGTTCGTAACAAAACCCGCCTCACTCGCGGCTGTCTGTAAAAGCCTGGTGGTATTCTCATCCTCCAAAGAGCCTTTGATGGAGCTAAAAAGTATTTTCCACCCGTTGTAGTATCTGGCGAACTGGGATATATCGCCATCTAACATAACAAGCCTTTGGAAATTCTCCTTTATGGCCTCATAGACCCTGTTAAACTGCTTCGCCTCATCGAGATTGTTGTATTTTAGCAGCGCCCACTGGATAATGGCCGTCTCAAAGAGCGCCGTTGGGGTGTCTGCGTTGAACTCCAAAAGTTTGATGGGTTTGCCGTCAATCCCGCCGGCCAAATCGAAACGGCCATAAATATGCCAGTGGACCTCGTTTTCCCAGCTAAGTTTTATGGCATCGACCAGGTTGAAAGGGATGCCTATATCGAAAAAGAGGTCCTTTTGGATGACATATTCGCCCGCCTCCACATACATATCGTAAAGCTCGTTTCCGGCGTTGTAAAAATCCTCTGCCTCCTTCTCGCTTATTACCACCAGCTCGTCGGCCACATAGTCGCTGCCGTCGCTGTCGGTATGCCAGTGAAAGCCGATTTGCTCCAGATACTCGGGGCTTAGTGGTTTAACCTTTATCAACTCCATCACGGCCTCTTTTTTTGATATATTTTATAACGAGATATGGCAGAACCGCCAAAAAAACCATAAACGCGAACGTTGCGTAAAGTCCTATCATATGTGTATCGTTCATACTACCCTCCAAAGCTGAAAAAAGATTTTTTCGTGGAAGTTTTTGCTCTGTTGGAGAAAAACCCGCTTTTGGTGCTCTTTTGTTTAAAAGAGCTCTTTTTGGTAAAGGAGTTCTTGCTCCTTTGATATACCGTTGGGCTTTTGTAACTTCTTTGGCGCTGGTTTTGGTATGTGGGGTTGTTAAAGAGCCTGCTTCCAATCCAGGCACCCAAAATGGCCCCGGCCGCACTGGCTAAAATAGTCTCTCCCAAACTCATTCCGCCACCGTGTATCTGGGGATTTACCAAAGGGCTCTGGTTCGATTCGATCTTTTTTGCCTCCTGGGCTATAAGAGTGTCAAGCTCCTCTTTGGATAAAATCCTCTCCGTGCCGTTGATATCCCTTAAAATCACCCTGGTGCTCGAGCTTGGATACTCCTCGACTATCTTATAGCTCTTTGGCGCAACCTCCTCTATAACCACGAAGGCCCCCTGCTTTTGAGCCGCCTCCCTAAAGGCACCCGACTCCTCCTTTTTCTCGCCGCATCCGGCAAGCCCCACGGCCAGCAAAGCCCCAAGGCCCCCAACCATCACATAGTTAGACGCTTTTTGTATATATCTTTTCACCTCTTCTCCTTAAGTAAAAATAGAGCAAAACCGAAACGCTCATCATAAAAAGGGACAAAACCTGCCCCATCGTAAGCCAGCCGCAGCAGATATAGCCAAGCTGAATGTCGGGCTCTCTGAAAAATTCGCACAAAAACCTGAAAAGCCCGTATAAAAATCCATATAAAACTATAAGCTCACCGTCGAACTTTTTATGTTTTCTATACCAAAAAAGTATAACAAAAAGTAAAAGCCCCTCACAAAATGCCTCATAAAGCTGTGAAGGGTGTCTCAACACCCCCGATACATATATACCCCACTCCACATCTGTGGGCCTGCCTATAAGCTCTTGATTCAAAAAGTTTCCTATGCGGCCAAAGAAGTATCCAAGGGGCACCGATACCGCCACCAGATCCATCAAAGCCCAGAAATTTTTTTTGTATTTTTTGCAGTAAAGATATGTGGCTATCAAAAACCCTATGATGGCACCGTGGTAACTAAAACCTCTGATTCCTACGAACTGGCCGTTTAGAAAGGGGTTGAAAATCTGCCAGGGATGTGTCAGATAGTACTCCGTATGGGGGTCGTAAAAGAGTATGTATCCAAGCCTCGCACCCAAAATCACTCCCACCTCGGCCCAGACGAAGTAGATATCCAGCTCCTTTTGGCTAAAGGGCAGATTGTCCCTTTTTGCCAGCCACTGGGCGAAAAAGAGCGCCACAAGCAGTGCCAGGACATACATTATCCCATACCAGTGCACCGGAAAACCGAAAATCTCCACCGCAACCGGGTCAAAATGCTCGTAAATGTGCCGCCAAAACTCCATACAACCCCTTTGAAATTTCAAAGGAGATTATATCTAAAAATTATTCGCTCTCTCTTTTTTTTGAGCGCTCTATGTTCCTCTCATACTCCAGTAAAATGTTGTCAAGCTTGGCAAAAAGCTCCTGAGAGGTCTCTTCAAGTGCCTTGAACTCGTTGTAAATCTCATTTTGATGTTTTATCAGGTATTCGTTGAAATCGGGCCTGTTTACCAGATCAATAATTTTTTTTGCATATTCGTGAATGGTTTTGTGTGGTTTTTCGATCTCTTCAAAGGCCCGGCTCTTTTTATAAAGCTGTCTTCCTACGCTGTAATACCATTTGCCAAAGTCGCAAGTTTTATGATCCACATATGGGTTTTCAACTTTTGAGCTGAAAAAGTTTCTGTAAACAACCCTGTTTTTAAAGATGATATGGTCCAGTTTGAATTTGGTGACGGTAAGAATGTTTTGGATCATATTTGCAAGCTTTGTGGTTTTTAACGCATTGCTGGTAAATTTGGCGATCGACTCTCTTAGGTGAGATAGAATTTTAGAGGATTCGTTGGCAATATTCTCCATCTTTTGTGAATTTTGAAGGTTCTTTTTACTCTCTTGCTGCAGCTCTCCCAAAACCCGCCTTACCTCTTCAGTGGATTTTTGCGTCTTTTCTGCAAGCTTTCTAACCTCGTCCGCCACGACGCTGAAGCCTCTGCCATGCTCTCCCGCCCTGGCCGCCTCGATGGCAGCGTTAAGGGCGAGCAGGTTCGTCTGGTCCGCTATGTCGTTGATAAGCTTTATTATGGCGTTGACGTTGTCGGCCTTTTTATTCAAAGATTCCACCACCTGGTTTGACTCGTGTATCATAAAAATCAAATCGTTGAGTTTATAGACGATCGCATCCAGCGCCTCGTTCACCTCTTCACCGTTTTTTATCGTCTCTTCGCTGTTGGAAACTATCTGACGGGTTCTGTCTATCGCTTTTAAAATATCCTCTTTGATTATGGCCAAGCCGCCGGCCACTCCGCCTCCAAGCTGCCCCACTTTGGAGTTGAGTTTCTCTCTTTCTACATATTTCTCTTTTTCCAATATATTATCTATGGATTCATTGATAAACTCGGCCACCTCTTTAAACTCACCGCTGTATCTATCCGGATCCATCTTGATAAACCTCTTCTCCTCAATCCCTTTTAACACCATCTTCACATCATCCAAAAAGCTCTTGACGTCCTCCATAAACATAAAAAGGTTCTCGCTCATCTCCTTCAATACGCCGCTGTCGTTAATTTCGGCTTTCGTAAAGACTCCCAAGCGGGCTTTTTTGATGATTTCGGAGAGGTTTTTGAGGTTTTTTTGTATCTTTATAACATTTATAAAAATGATCCACGCGAATATGAAGTTCAAAACATTCAAAACCAAAATATAACTAAAACCGTTTTTATACACCTCGGCCGCCAATACAATGGAAAATAGAACTATCGAGGCGATATTTGCGTACTGAATCTTTTGGAGAGAAGAAAGTCTCATTGTAAACCCTTTTTTTAAAGTCACGATAACATTATCGTGACTTTACAGGGTTATTTTAGTATAAGCCTTGCATTAAGGGGCTGGGTTGGCCTGTTGTTGTCTCCCATAAGTCTGTTCATCTTTATAAGCTGCTTTTTCGAGGCTGTTACGGGTTTTTTAAGCACTATCCATCTTACCCCCTCGGTGCAA
>JAMOUF010000366.1 GCA_027068245.1 Campylobacterales bacterium
AATCGCTCTTCTTAGCGAAGGGAACATTTTGCTTGAAGGGATGCCGGGACTTGCAAAGACAACGGCCGTCAAGGTTTTCGCCCAGAGCCTGGGGGTCGAGAGCAAAAGGGTCCAGTTCACTCCGGACCTGCTGCCAAGCGATATCATAGGAGCCGAGGTCTACTCACCAAAAGAGGGGGAGTTCAAAATCAAAAAAGGGCCCGTCTTTACCAATATTTTGCTGGCCGATGAGATAAACCGGGCCTCTCCCAAAGTCCAGTCGGCCCTTCTTGAGGCGATGCAGGAGCGACAAGTCACGATAGCCGACAAAAGTATGGCCCTTAAAGAGCCCTTTTTGGTTCTGGCAACCCAAAACCCGATAGAGCAGGAAGGCACATACCCCCTGCCGGAGGCCCAGCTTGATAGGTTTATGTTCAAGGTGAAGCTCTCTTACAATAGCCCTGAGGAGGAGATGGAGATTTTAACCAGAGCCGAGAGCGGGTTTGCGGCCAACATAGAGAAAGTGGCTGCAAAAGAGGAGATAGTAAGGGCCAAAGAGAGCGTAAAAGAGATATTTATCGACGAGCCGCTTAAAAGATATATCATCGATATCGTCACCGCCACAAGAAAACATCCAAAAACCCTCTTTGGCTCGAGTGTAAGAGGGGCCATCGATTTGATGAGAGCATCAAAGGCATTGGCCTATATAGATGGCAGAGATTTCGTAACTCCAGCAGACATTATGGAAAACGCGAAAAGAACCCTTGGACATAGGGTGGTTTTGGACTACGCCTCAAAAGCCGAAGGTCTTGAGAGTGAGGCCATAATCGAGGAGATAGTCCAAAAGATACCCATACCATAGGCTTGCTATGCAACATCTGATACTTAAAACGAAAAAAGAGGTCTTTTCGCGTCAAAGCGGACTTTTCAGCTCGAAAAAGGGCGGAGAGGGGTATGATTTTCTTGATTTGGCGGAGTATGACTACCAAAGCGACGCCAAAAGAATCGACTGGAAAAGCTATGCCAAAACCGGCAGGCTCTATACGAAAATATACCAGGAGGAGTTTTTGAAAAATATCCTCATTATCCCCATCCTGTCCGGCTCTTTGCATTTTGGAAAGAGGAGGTTGAAATCCGAGATACTTTTCGAAACCCTGGGGCTTATCGCCTTTAGCGCCCTAAGAGAGGGGGCTAAACTGAAAATTTTGGATAATTTCTTTGATAATATCCACCAACTGCAGCTCTTTTTACTCTCTTTGGCCCGACAAAATCTCATAGGAGAGAGAGACTCCCTGGATGAAAAGCTTTTTTACAGATTTGGCGAAAAACACCTCACCATCGTGATATCCGACTTTTTGGAGTTTACCAACCTCTCGCTCTTTGCCGCAAGGGACGATGTGGTAGCCATAATCATAAAAGAGCGGTTCGACGCCGCCTGCGAAGCCGAGCTGGTAGACAACCAAACCCTTAAAAAATTGCCTTACAACCTTACAAAAAGCTCCCTGGCCGGATACAGAAAAAATATGGAAAAAATCCTGCTAAGACAAAAGGAACACTTTTTCAGACATAAAATCGACTTTATCGAAGTTGGCGAGGATGACAACATCTTTCAAAAACTCTATATCTTCTTCAAGGAGCGGTGATGGAGCTGTTGCCACTTCCTCCATTCCACCATATGGAGCTCTTTATACTTTTGCTGCTGGCAATTTTGTCGCCTGCTTTGTTGCTCTTTAAACGCAGAAACAAAAAAGAGCGGATTGACTACTCCGACCCCTATGAACTTACACAGAAGTTACAAAGGATTGGCTCAAAAGAGGCCGATAATCTTATAAAAGAGCTGCAGAAGTTCAAGTACCGCCCCAAAAGAGAAAAAGTTCCAAAAGAGATAATCAAAAGAGCCAAAAAAATCTTAAAATGATATAATAGTTAAAAAAGGAGACGCTATGAGATGGATAATCATACTCGTGGTTTTTGCCACAGCGCTTTTTTCCATGCCCTACACCGGTTTTATGAAGCTGCAAAAGGGAGCCTGGGCCAAATATGAGATTCTCTCTCAGGACAAAAACGCCACTTTGACTTTAAAATACCTTGGAACCACCCTTTATAAAGGCAAAAAGGTAAATATCGTCGAAAGCGAGATGGTGATAGACGGCTACAAGATTGTCACGCAAAACTGGAGTGCCGTAGACAACGACGCTGTCATAAAAAAGGTCATCACCAAAACACCCACCTCTGTTATCTGTTTCGAGGAGGAGATGATAGGTATGATGGGTGACAATACCCCTTACTACCATACCAAAACTCCAAAGGAGTATAGCCCCAAAAAGCCAAATATCAAAATCGCCACCTACACCCTGCCAAACGGCAAAAAGATAAAGGCGGCCATTTTCAAAGACAAAGGCCTTGAGGTATGGGTCAGCAGCCAGGTTCCATTCGGTATAGTGAAAGTGGTGGAAAACGGAAAAACCACGATGAGGCTTGTAGATTTCGGGCTAAGCGGCGCCAAACCAGCCATATCGCTAAAAGAGGCTCAAAGCTGTACGGCACCGATGCTTCCGGTTCCAAGGTAGAACTACCTTGGGCCCACATCCTCAAAATCCTCCAAAATCTTTTTCTGGAGGGATTTGAAGCTGCCATATCTGTTTTTAAAATTGTCAAAAATTGCTTTGGAGTGTGGAAAATAGCCGCCAAGCTCATCGTATACCGCCATTTTCTCCTGGGCCGTTTTGTCTATAATCCCAAACAGCCTCTTTAGCTCATCTTTTGAGGTTACGGCTCTTAAAATATCTCTAAGCATTCTTTTTCGCTCTCTTATCTGCACGTCCTCTCCAAACTCAAGTCCAATAACCTTTATATCGAGCCTGCTGAAATATATCCCGCATTTTGCCGGGGCCAGCATATATTTTTGAACACTCTCTATAAACCCCTCGGGCTCCTCATCCGAGATGTCACAGCCTATCTCACAGGCCTCCTCTTCCACTCTTTTTTCTTTAAGGGCGTCGAACTCCTTTTTTATATCATCAAAATTAAACTCCATAATCCATCCTTAACTCCTTTACTATATCGAGCAGTTTTACATCCTCTACCTGCATCTGTTTCTCTTTTTCCAACAACAAAAGCCCATCTTCGCCTTTTATGGCGGCTACCACATATCCATCTTTGCCAAAATACTTCGCCGCCTCTTTTTGAAAAACGGGCATAAAAATGGTCACTTCCACTTTGGAATCCGCAAGGTTGGATATAAAAAAGCCAAAATCATCCGTGTTTATATTGATACCTATAGCCATCAATCCAAAAGAGGCTATCTCTTTGTTTACCACATTTATGAAACTTTTGCCAAACACATCCTCACCTGCGACGGCTATAAGTTTTTTTCCGTGAATGTCACCTGGATTCATTTCAACCCCCATAAATCTTTTGCCGCATCCTCTTCGGCCCTGCACCTAAGACAGAGCCTCTCTCCTTTGAAACTGCTAAACCACATACCACAGTCCTCGCACCTTTTGACGTCGAATGTTATAAGCTCTTTGATTTTTGGCTCGAAAAACTCCTGCGTGTCGAAATATTGGCTCAGTTTGATACTCTCTTTCTCGCAAACGTCGTGGCATAGATGGCACCTGATACATAAAAGCGCATCGAACTCTATTTTTGAAAACTTTCTGTCACTGCCAAGGGCGCCCGTGGGACAGACCCGGTAACAAATAGAGCAGTTGTCGCAGGATTTTTCTATCTCTTTGTCGCTGATAAAACTTAAGTGCTCGTTCTCCAGATATCTGTACTCTTGCGGTTTTTCAACCTTTTTCAAAATCGTAAAAAGCAGTTTTCTTCTATTAGGGATATCCTTTTGCCTAATCGCCTGGGCCTGGGCGCTGCTTAGGGCGATTTGCGGGTTTTGCAACGCCTCCATCTCCTCTTTGAACCCCTCTTTTGCCTCAATTGCCCCCTTTAGCGTAAAGAGATTGAAAAACTCCCTCCTGTTGGGCTCACTCTCTTTGACAAGGCCAAGCTTTCTGGCCTCTACCTTTTTACCGCCTATGTTTTCCAAAACATAGTTGGCCTCCGCAACGTTTTGCTCGATTTTTTCAAAACAGCTGGAGGCTATGTCGCACTCGTCACAGTGGCCTATATCCAGGACCACATCTTTTACAAGGCCAAAAGATATTAGATACTCCACATTAAGCCCCGCCAAACATACGAAGTTCTTCTTGCACGAGATGGCATTTTCGTCGCTTTTTAAAAACTCAAAGGCAAACTCCAGCACGTCAAAACCGCCAAGCTCCAAAGCCTCAGTGGGACAGACCCCCACGCATCCCCCACAACCGATACACTTGTCGACGAAAAGCTTCAAGCTTCCACTCTCGCACTCTATCGCCTCCGTGGGACATATCTCCTCACAGCCGCTGCACTGGCTGAATTTTGAAAAATATCTGACACACCTGCTGGGATTTAGTTTTATCAACCCTTATCCTCGCTCAGATGCTCGAAATCTTCCAGCAAAAACTCCAAAGCCAGCTTGGCCGCATCTTTGTAAAAGGGTGTTCTTGCCTGTTCGGCCACGTTTATCAGATAAAGAG
>JAMOUF010000367.1 GCA_027068245.1 Campylobacterales bacterium
CACTGTTCAATCTTGAATGCGACATATTTATGGGTGAGAAGGACGTTAAGCGTCAGGAGCTGAACGTCTTTAGAATGAAACTTTTGGGAGCCAGGGTACACTCGGTAAAAAATGGCTCAAGAACACTCAAAGACGCGATGAACGAAGCCATCAGATACTGGGTCAGCAACGCCAGGGATACCTTCTATGTCATAGGCACCGTCGCAGGGCCCCACCCCTACCCTATGATGGTAAGGGATTTTCAGGGCATCATAGGCTATGAGGCGAAAGCACAGATTTTAAAAAATGAGCACAGACTGCCAGACTTCGTGGTAGCCTGTATAGGAGGCGGCAGCAACGCCATGGGGATATTCAACGCATTTTTGGAAGAGGAGGAGACCCAGTGTATTGGCATCGAGGCCGGGGGACTTGGGCTTGATACCGACAAACATGGCGCAAGCCTGGCAAAAGGGAGTCCAGGAGTGCTTCACGGACAGATGAGCTACGTGCTGCAAGACGATGAGGGACAGATACAAGAAGCCCACTCCATAAGCGCGGGACTGGACTATCCGGGAATCGGACCAGAGCATAGCTTTTTAAAAGATGAAAATATCGTCCGCTACGACAGCATAACCGACAAAGAGGCGCTTGAGGCCTTTGTCTGGCTAAGCCAAAAAGAGGGAATCATCCCAGCTTTTGAGAGCTCGCATGCCGTAGCCTATCTCAAAAAGATGGAAAACATAGAAAACTCCCTGATTCTCGTCAACCTATCCGGACGGGGGGATAAGGATATGATACAGGCAAAATCTCTTCTCGATTTTGACGGAGAGGGCTGATGAAAAAGTTTTTCATAAAAAACAGGGACTGGCTGATTCAGCTGGCACTGGTGCCCGTCTTTTTATTCGTGGCCTTTATCGTCTACCAGCTTTTCAACGCTCCTGGCTCGAATCTTGAGGAGAAATTTGTATATCTTTTGAAAGAGTATGGATATGTTATACTTTTTGTATGGAGCATTATGGAGGGCGAAACCGGGCTTGTGATGGCGGGGGTTCTAAGCCACACCGGAGATATGAACCTGTGGCTGGCCATTTTGGTAGCTGGGCTTGGGGGATTTGTGGGTGACCAGATATATTTTTACATAGGCCGCTTCAACAAGGAGTATATCCATAAACTGATGAAAAAGCAGCGGCGAAAATTCGCCCTGGCCCACCTGCTTTTGAAAAAATACGGCTGGCCTGTAATCTTCATACAAAGATATCTTTATGGCCTAAGAACCGTTATACCCATGGCTATCGGCCTTACCAGATACAGCGCCAAAAAATTTGCCCTTATAAACTTCATAAGCGCTATGGTATGGGCCGCGGCCACGATAATCCCGGCCTATATATTTGGAGAGGAGATTCTAAAAATCGTCCACTGGGCCAAAGACCACTGGTATATAGCCCTTCCTGTAGCCGTGGCGATAGGAGGAAGCATCTATTACTACTTTGAAAGAGTTACCGAAAAGAAAATCAAGGAGAGAGCGTGAAAAAGATAGAGATACTGGATAAAAAACTGAACGAAATCGAAGCGGATGTGGAGATAGTCTTCGTAATAGACAAAAACCTCGAACACAGATGGGTCAAAGACAAAGAGCTTTTAGAGGAGCTGGGCTTTAAGGGAGAGGTTGAGGAGGTGGCCTTTTTACCCGAGAAAAGAAGAGTCTACGTGGGAGCAAAACTTGAGCATGATGAGATAAGGATAGCCGCTGCAAAAGCGGTAAAGGCCCTGAAGGGCAAAGGGTTTAAAAGCGCAAAGGCCGGCGTCTACATCCAAAACTGCCCCATAACCAACATCAAAGCTTTCGTGGAGGGTGTCATCCTTGGTAAATACGAGTTCGACAGATACAAATCGAAAAAAGAGGAGCACCACCTAAAAGAGATATATCTCGCGAACGAGGAGTATGAGAACAAGCCTTTTACGCTCGAAAATGCCAAAAAGAGCATCGTCGAGGCGCAAAAGGTGGCAAAAAGCGTAAACTTCGTCAGGGATTTGGTAAATACCCCGCCAAATGAAATCTATCCCGAAAAACTGGCCGAGATTGCCGAAGAGGTGGCAAAAGAGGAGGGTTTGGAGTGTGTCGTGCTGGATGAGAAGGAGATATTGAAAGAGGGGATGGAGGCCTTTTACGCAGTAGGAAAGGCAAGCGTTCACAAACCAAGGCTTATCCACCTTACATACAGGCCAGAAAATCCAAAAGCCAAAGTGGTATTCGTTGGAAAAGGGCTTACATACGACAGCGGAGGGCTCAGCCTAAAACCCAGCGAGCATATGGTGACAATGAAAGCGGACAAAAGTGGTGCCTGCGCCGCCCTTGGCATCATAAAAACGGCAAAAAAGCTGAATATCCCCGTTGAGATTCACGCCATTTTGGGTGCGGCGGAGAATATGATAGACGGCAACGCATACAAACCGGACGATATTTTAAAAGCCAAGAACGGTAAAACCATAGAGGTCAAAAATACTGACGCCGAGGGCCGTTTGGTGCTTGCCGACTGCCTTTGCTACGCACAGGAGAAGGTAAAAGAGCTTGACTACATCATAGATATTGCCACGCTTACGGGGGCCTGCGTGGTAGCCTTGGGCGAATATACATCCGGCGTTATGGGTGAGAGCGAAAAACTTAAAGAGAGCATCCTAAAAGCTGCCGAGGCCAGCGGAGAGCTTGCCGGAACGCTCCCTTTCAACAGATATCTTCCAAAACTTCTAAAATCCGAGCAGGCCGATATCAGCAACATAAGCTCCAGCAGATATGGCGGAGCTATCACGGCTGCGCTCTTTTTGAAAGAGTTCATCGAGGAGAAAAACCTAAAAAGATGGATTCATCTCGATATCGCAGGACCAGCATACGTTCAAAAAGAGTGGGGATACAATCCATACGGAGCCAGTGGAGCTGGAGTCAGGCTTGCCGTAAAGTGGCTGCAAAAAGAGTTCGTTTTCGCTAAACAGCACCCCTGACACTCTCCTCCTCTTTTGGAGGTGGTTTTTTATTGTTTGACACAAAGAAACAAGAGTGATAATATATAAAAAAACAAAGGGAAATAATGATAATAAGCACGAAAGATTTAAGATTTAAAATATCAGCCATTTTTAAGATCTTAAGCAAAGGTGAAAAAATTATTATTACTTATAGAGGCAAAGCAAAAGCAAAGCTTATACCTATTGAAAATGAGAAGAGGAACAGAGAAGATATTGCGTTTGGAATGTGGGCCGATAAAAATGATGATGTTTATAAATTTGTTAGGAAATTAAGAAAAAGCAGGAAATTTGATTGATTATTTAGTTGATACCGATGTTTTGATTTGGTATTTAAGGGGTAATAAAAAAGCAAAAGAAATTATAAAAAATCTTGATTTTGCTATATCAATTGTTACTTATATGGAAATCATTCAAGGAATTAGAAACAAAAGAGAATTAAATACTTTTAAAAAATTTATTAAAAGTTGGGATATAGATGTAATACTTATCAATGAAGAAATTTCCTCAAAAGCCTCCTTTTATATGGAAGAGTTTTCCCTCTCTCACTCTATGGCTTTGGCTGACAGTCTTATTGCTGCTACCGCTTCTACCAACGGGCTAATTTTACTTACGGGAAATGATAAGCATTACAAATTTTTGGATATCGCAATAGAAGTTTTTAGAGTAAATTAAGAATTGTTAAAAACCGGGTATTTGCTTGAAAATTAAATATTCTATACCACACAGAAGGCAATCATAAATTTTAACGATATAAACAGCGGAGATTTATATAAAATGTATCCGTAAGTTAAAAATATGTGTCAAGTGAAGTGAATCTTATTTATCCAAAAATTTTATGATTTTGAGAAAATGGAGTTAAATCTTGGAAATGAATATAGTTAAAAATAAGATTGTTTGACAAATTTTAAAAATGAACCTATTCGCCTTAAATAACAACCTTCAAGCCTCTTATGTTATAATTGCGCCAAAAATCATAAAGGAAAATTATGGGAGTTAGTGTAGGGATAGTGGGACTTCCAAACGTGGGAAAGTCCACCACGTTCAACGCTTTGACGAAGGCCCAAAACGCAGAGGCGCAAAACTACCCCTTTTGCACCATAGAACCGAACAAAGCGGTAGTTCCGGTTCCGGATAAAAGAGTCGACGAGCTTGCAAAAATCGTAAATCCACAAAGAGTCCAGCACTCAACCATCGATTTCGTAGATATCGCAGGGCTTGTGAGGGGTGCTAGCAAGGGTGAGGGGCTTGGAAACCAGTTTTTAAGCAATATTCGTGAGACAGATATGATTTTGCATATGGTTAGATGCTTTGATGATGGCAATATCACCCACGTGGAGGGTGACGTCAACCCAATCAGGGATATAGAAATAATCGAAAGCGAGCTGATATTTGCCGATATAGCGCAGCTGGAAAAGAAGATAGAGCGCCTCAACAAACAGCTAAAAGCCGACAAAAAGGCCAAACCCCTGTTGGATGTCGCCCTTGAGCTTAAAAAACATCTCGATGAGCTAAAACCGGTAAGGACTTTTGAGAAAA
>JAMOUF010000368.1 GCA_027068245.1 Campylobacterales bacterium
ATAAAAACAGAAGTGGTTTTGGACTATGGCAAGAAGGCCAACTTTGAAAAAGGGGAGTTTGAAAGAATTGACAAGATCATAGTGGCACAGTCCCATAGCCGTAATATGAGGTATGAAGATGTGATATTGGAGGTGCAGAACCTTATTTTGGCAAAGAGTGAGCTTAAAGAGTTTATAGACGAAAGAACGGAGTTTATCATAAACGGCACGGGAAAATTCGTGATACACTCCTTTATAGCGGACTCCGGACTTACCGGAAGAAAGATCGTCGTGGATAACTATGGTGCCTACGCGCCCATAGGTGGCGGAGCCCAGAGCACCAAAGACTACACGAAAGTCGACAGAAGCGCCCATTACGCGGCCAGGTGGCTTGCAAAACACATAGTGGCGGCTGGCCTTGCCAATAAAGCCCAGGTGGAGCTTAGCTATGTCATAGGGCGGGCAAAACCTTTGAATGTAACGGTAAACACTTTCGATGCAAATATAGTAGAAGATGAGGCGTTAAGCGAGCTTATAGCGGCAAAATACCCGTTTACGCCCGCTTGGATAACGAAGAAATTCGGCCTGGACGAGCCCTGGAAACGGGGATTTAGCTATGTGGATGCGGCCGCTTTGGGCCAGGTGGGGTATGAGAGCTTTCCCTGGGAGGAGCTTGATGAGCTGGAGTGGTTTAGATCCCTTCCAAAAAGATAGCTCCAGCTTTCAGCATCTCTTCCACCGCCTCTTTCTCGCCCTTTGGGGTAACGCCCTTTATACCTTTTTTTAAAACCAGCGGGACAAAATCCAGGTTCAAAGCCCCCAAAACCGTATGTTTTACGCAAAAATCGGTGGCGACTCCACATACGAAGAGCCTCTTTATACCTCTCTCTTTTAACAGATTCTCAAGTAAAGTCCCCTCGAATGCGCTATATGCGTCGAAATCCTTTGAGGTCCCTTTTGAGATGATAAAGCGGTAATCTTTTGGCATATAGAGCCTCTCGTCAAACCGAGCGCCCTCGCTTCCGGCTATACAGTGCGCAGGCCACCTGCCACCTTGGTCTACAAAGGAGATATGATCTTTTGGGTGCCAGTCTCTTGAGAAAAAAACGGGCCTTTGCAGCTTTTCGAACATCTTCGTCACACCGTTTATATAAGGGATAATCTCATCCGCCCCCTCTACCTCCAAGACCCCGCCCGGCATAAAGTCCTTTTGCATATCCACCACTATCAGCGCGTCTTTATCGGTAATTTTTACGTTCATCATCTCTCCTTTGGTATAATTTTTTAAAAAGGCTTTTTATATGCTGTATAGTTATATTACCAAAAAGGACACCCCGTTGATAACGGATCTGTATGAGTTGACTATGGCACAGGTCTATTTCAACGAAAAACGAGATGACAGGGCAGTTTTTAACTTCTATATCCGGCATACTCCCAACAGGGGCTATTTCGTCAGCGCTGGACTGGAGGAGCTTACGGCGGCCCTTTTTGATTTTAGATTTGACAGTGAAGCTATAAAATATCTTGACTCATTGGGAATCTTTAGCGAAGAGTTTTTAAAATATCTGCAAAATTTTAGATTTAGCGGCAATCTTTGGGCCATAGAAGAGGGAGAGATTATTTTTGAAAACGAGCCTGTGGTCCAGGTGGAGGCACCGCTGATCGAGGCCCAGGTGATTGAGACGCTTGTAATAAATACGATGCAGTATTCCATATTGAGCGCTACAAAGGCTTTAAGATGCGTAAGCGTAGCCAAAGAAACCAGGATCGTTGATTTTGGTTTTAGACGCTCCCATATGGCCCAGGCTGGTGTGACGGCGGCCAGATCCGGATATATGTGCGGGTTTTTAGGCAGCTCCAACCTGGCCGCAGGCAGAAGGTTTGGCGTGCCCGTTTTTGGAACCATGGCCCACTCCTTCGTACTGGCCCATAGAAGTGAGGAGGAGGCTTTTGAGGCCTTTGCCAGGGCCTATCCCAATAACGCTATCTTTTTAATAGACACTTACGATACCATTTCGGGCCTGAAAAAAGCCATAGAGGTGGCGAAGAGACTTGGAATAAAACTAAAAGGGGTCAGGCTCGACAGCGGGGATGTGCTAAATCTTTCAAAAAAGTGCAGAGAGATTTTGGATCAGGAAGGCTTTAAAGATACGATGGTTTTGGTAAGCGGAGGTGTGGACGAATATATGATAGAGGATCTTCTCAAAAAGAAAGCTCCCATAGATGCGTGGGGCGTGGGGACGAAATTTGTCGTAAGCGAGGATCTTCCATCCCTTGACTGCGCCTACAAACTTGTGGAGTTAAATGGGGAGCCAAAGATGAAGTTCAGCTCGAAAAAAGTCAATATACCTGCAAAAAAACAGATTTTCAGGCAGTACAGGGATGGAGTGATATATAAAGACACTCTTGGGCTGTTCGATGAAGAGCTTGAGGGCGAGCCGATGTTAAAAGAGGTAATAAGAGAGGGAGAGTGCGTGTATGATTTCCCATTTCTTGATTTCATAAGAAAGAGGCTTGGTGAGAATTTCGAAAAAATCCCGGATAACCTTAAGGAGCTGAATCCAAAAAGCCATTTTAGGCCGAATATCTCGAAAAAGCTGAGTGAAATTTTGGCCGAACTGGAGAAGATGTATAAAAAAAATATATAAAAAAATCTGCTGGAAACGGAAAACTTGAGGTTTCATCGGCCGTAGTCTAAAAATGATGAGAAAGAGATGCCGCATATATAAAAGCGGCTTTGGATAACCAGGGCCGAGGAGCACATTTAGTCCCTCATACCACCGTTTCTAAATTTATAGTAAAATACCTTTAATAAATTCAGGAGCGGGTATGAGACCTCTTTTTTCCCTTGTTACACCAATATTGTTATTCGCTGCGGTTCATATGGCCCAGGTTGAGCCTTATGTCCTCTATCAGATCAAATCCAGCGTATCCGGATCGGTTGTGGAGTCCAAATGGACTATGGAGGGCAAAGAGGTAAAAAACGAGCCGGTGATTTTAATTGATAACATTCAAGAGTCTATCCGGATAAAAAGCCTCAGGGCCAAAAAGAGCTCGCTGATAAAGACGATAAAAATAGAGCAGAAGAACCTGCAAAACCTTAAAAAAATCAAAGAGATAAAAAAGAGAAATTACGAGCGTATTAAAAACCTCTCCACCAAATCCCAGTCCGAGAAGGATAGAAGGCTGAGCGAGTATCTAAACGCCAACACGCTATATCTCAACCAGCTCGCAAAAATAGAAAACCTGAAAATTCAGCTTGCGGATATTGAAGAAAACATTGGAATTTTACAGGACCAGATTTCCAAAAAACGGATCATCTTATCCGGCTATATCTACAAAATATATCCAAAAAGGGGGGATTTCGTATCTCCTGGCACTCCATTGGCGGAAACTGCCGATACGAGCCGTGGAAAAATAACCATTTATCTTGATAAAGAGGAGTTGAAAAAGCTTGGCAAAAATAGTATATATATAGATTCAAAACCACGGAATGTGGAAATTTTATCGGTAAAAAAGATTCCGGACAAGGTTCATATTACACAATATGAAGTCCAGATTCTTATACCTGAACCTGAAATTTTTGGAAATTTAGTGAAAGTGGAGATAAAATGAGAACAGCGTGTCCATTAGACTGTTATGACGCTTGCAGCGTCATATACAAAGACAAAAAACTTTCTGGCGATAAAGAGCATCCGGCTACTATGGGATTTTTGTGTTATAAACTGAACCACTATTTCGACTATCCGCAGCTGGAGTCTGCATACTACAAAGGTAAAGAGATAGCCCTGGATGAGGCGCTTGATATATTGGAAAAAAAGATCAGGTCCTCCAAAAGCCTACTCTATTTTAAAGGCAGCGGAAACGTTGGCAGGATGCAGGATGTGCCAGGACTCTTTTTTAGCCGAATTGGCGCCACTTTCGCAAAAGGAAGCCTCTGTGACGCGGCGGGACAGCTGGGGATAGAGCTTGGCCGGGGCAAAAATCTGATTCTGCCTCTTTCACAGATAAAAAAGAGCGAACTGGTTATAATCTGGGGCAGGAACGTCAGCTATACCAACTCCCATATTCTGCCCTACCTAAAGGGCAAAACGGTGGTGGTGATAGACCCGGTGAAGACCGAATTTTCAAAAATGGCCCAGATGCATCTGCAGATAAACCCAAGGACCGATTTGGAGCTTGCCTGTATGCTGGCAAGGTTTATCTATATGCAAAACCAAGAGGATGAGGAATTTATTGAAAAACATACCAAAAATTACGACTTTTTTACCGATTTTATAAAAAGCTACAGAATGGTGCCGACCATCGACAAAATCGGGGTAGACATCCTCGATATCGCCACTTTGGCGGAGCTTATGATGGATATGAAGACGGTGATTTTGGTTGGTAACGGAGTCCAGAAATACTCTCACGGCACCGAGGTTGTCCGGATGATAGACTCGCTTGGCGCAATGCTTGGGCTTTTTGGAAAAGAGGGTTGTGGAGTTGGCTTTTTGGGCGATACGGCCCTTGGGATAAAGAGCCCTTTTGAGGTAGAG
>JAMOUF010000369.1 GCA_027068245.1 Campylobacterales bacterium
AAAACCTTTTGAAAAGCCGGCAAAACGTGCGTATGGCCTTTGGTGCGGCCGGGGTTGTATCGCTGATAGTCGGTTCAAGTATGTTGATGTAAGGAGATAGAATGTGTAAAGATTGTGGTTGCAGTATAGATACCCCAAGGGAGGATATCGGCACGAACCCTCAACTAAACGATACAAAGACGATAGAGGTAATTACCAAGATTTTGGATAAAAACGATCACGAAGCGGCCCACAACAGGGCCCATTTCGATAGAGCCGGGGTATTGGCTATCAATCTCATGAGCTCTCCGGGAAGCGGAAAGACTTCTATTTTGGAAAAATTGGCCGAGCGGGGCGAAATCTCTTTTTGCGTCATTGAAGGAGACCTTGAGACCAACCGCGATGCCGAGCGTCTTAGAGACAAAGGCATCGAGGCTTATCAAATCACCACCGGAAGCGCTTGTCATCTGGATGCTTTCATGGTTCACGACGCTTTGCATCATCTAAATTTGGAAGATAAAGAGCTCTGCTTCATCGAAAACGTCGGTAACCTGGTCTGTCCGGCCAGTTACGACGTGGGAGCGCATCTGAATGTGGTGCTGGTAAGCGTGCCAGAGGGTGATGACAAGATAGAGAAATATCCTGTGATGTTTAGAAAGGCCGATTTGGTGCTTATCACCAAGACCGATTTGCTGCCCTATTTCGATTTTGATATCGGCAGGGCCAGGGAGATGGCGAAGAAGATTAAACCTGGTGTGGATATCCTGGAGGTTTCCACAAAAGATGAGGAGTCGATAGAGATGTTCGCAAGATGGATAAAATATAAGATGGAGTTTAACTGATGTGTTTATCTATTCCAAGTCGCGTGGTAAGCGTAGACAGAGAAAAAATGACGGCTATCGTGGATACTCTCGGTGTAAAAAGGGAGGTAGGCATAGATTTTATAGCCGATGAGGTCAAAGAGGGTGATTTCGTTCTTATCCATATCGGATATGCTATGAATATAATCGACGAGGATTATGCGAAGGAGTCCATAGCTTTATACAAAGAGATTATAGAGCAGATGGAGGAGCAAGAAAGAAGGGCGATGATAGAGGAGAGCGACAACTGTGCGGGGG
>JAMOUF010000370.1 GCA_027068245.1 Campylobacterales bacterium
AAGGGGCAGGAAATTGTAGATGCCGCTTGCCACCTGGGATATGAACCCGGCTCTAACCAGGTATTTGTGGCTTGGAAGGGAGGCGTCTTTTGGAGCCTCTTTCAGGGTATGGATAAAACTTTTGGAAAACCTCACATCAACTCCTTAGATTCATAAAATATTCGCATTTGTATCTGTTCAAACCCACATCCTCGTCTATATCGAAGAAAAACTTCACAGACTCCACGATGGTATCCGCTTTGGGCTCGTTGGCTATGGATTTGAGCTTTTTCGTGGGGGTGTGTAAAAATCTGTTGAAGGCGTTGTGGAGCAGTTTTTCTATGTTTTTGCTCTCTTTTTTCGAGATATAGCCCTTTTTGACGGCCTTTTCCAGCTCCGCCAAAGCCGCCTCTTTCGCCCTGGCTCTTATCTCTTTGATAATAGGCTCTATCTCGAGGCTTTGAAGCCATTTGAAAAACTCCCCCACATACCGGCCCACTATCTTGTAAGCCTCTTTGGCCTGCTCCTCTCTTAAAGCCAGGTTCTTCTCCACGATGGCTTTGAGGTCGTCCACCTCGTATATCTCGATATCCTCTTCGAAAACCTCGATATCCCGTGGGATGGCCATGTCGAACCAGACCCTTTTGAACTCTTTTTTTTCCACCATATCCTGGGTTATGACGGGCTCTTTGCTGGATGTAGCACTAAAAAGCAGCCTATACCTGTTTATGAGGTTTTGAAGCTCCCGGCTGCTTTTGACCTGAATATTCTTATCAATCTCCATAGCCTTTTGACGCGTCTTCTCCATATCCCGGCCCACCAAAATCACGTTGCAGCCCCTGTTTAGAAGATGTTTGGCGGCCAGCAGGCCCATCTCACCGGCTCCTACCACTATCGCGCTCATACCCCCCAAAGAGCCGAACATATCCTCAGCCATAGCCACGGCCGCACTGGCGACCGATACGGGGTTTTTGGAGATGTCGGTTCTGTTTCTCACCTCCGCGGAGCATTTGAAGGCGTAGTGCATAACCCGGCCAAGCTTCTGTCCGCACCAACCCTTTTCATAGGCCTCCCTGTAAGCGTCCTTGAGCTGTCCGGATATCTGCGTCT
>JAMOUF010000371.1 GCA_027068245.1 Campylobacterales bacterium
TGACGAAACAGGCTTTGGATTTGTTGGAAAAAGGCAAAAAGAACGCCGCTGTAAAAGTTTTGGCCCAGGGATTTTCACTCATAGTTGCCGAGGAGGTGGTGATACCCATACCGCTGCTGGTTTCCCAGGCCGCAGTGGAGGAGGCATCGAAAATATACAAAAAAAATCCCCAAAAGGCTTTGAAACTGCTTGAAGCGGCAAAGATGGAGCTTCAAAAAGCGGTACTGCTTGGATATACCACCAAGTATTCAAAGGAGTATAAAGATATCTATGAAAAAATCGTAAAAATCCAAAAAGAGATACGCTCCAAAGGAAATCCGGACAAGATGTTCAAAGAGCTGGGCGGCAGTTACGAAAAACTTCTAAAAAGACACAGAAACGAGAAAAAGGTTCTAAAAGAGGGAGACAATGTGTGGCAGGGCACGGCCAAAGCCCATCAGCAGGCTGCCGAAGAGGAGCTCAACGACAAACTGAGATTTTTGGAAGAGGAGGAGACAGGAATATTTTAAAAGAGCCTCCCCTTTTGGGGAGGTTTATAGTATAATTTTTTAAAAAGAGGGTGGATGAGGGTTTTTGCGGCAGTTCTTTTACTCTTCTTAACGCATCTGTTGGGTGGTGATTTAAACCTTACGATAGTTGATGCAAATGAGAGTTTCTACAAAGGCCTGCTGGAAAAAATCTCCAAATCGAAGACCCAAAGCGACGAGACGGCACTGCAAAAAGCGTTGTTGGAGCGTATATTACAGATACCTTCATCTCCAAAAAGCGACCTCCATCCGGATACGAAGATAGATTCATCCAACAAGGTGGCTGAACTTATCGGCAGATATATGGAAAATCTGGTGAAACTGAAAAAGCTCACCTCCAGGCTTGAGCAGAACCGGGAGCTGATGGAAAACATAAAAGAGCGTCTATCCAGACTTCCCGAAGATTCCAACGCCACTCTTACTCTCCAGCTCCAGTATGCCCTTTACGAGAAACTGGACAGGTATTTGAGACAGGAGATTGCCCAGATAGAAAAAGAGCAGCTGCAAATCCGAAAATCCATAGAAAAAAGCCTTCCTTACATAAAATTCGATTTGGAGAT